>DASWAK010000526.1:0-6905 GCA_036391175.1 Pseudolabrys sp. | reverse complement strand
GCGAACAGAACGACCATACGCACAAGCGCCTGCTGTCTATCTTCCATCAATCACTGTTATCAGACGCGACGCCTCCAGTCCTGCCCGATTCAGGACAGAAATGTCCGCTGCGGCTTATAACCGCAGCGTTTCTGCACGGTGATTCGCGGTTAGGGGTCCAACCTTTGGTATGGGTAACAAATTGCACGCCGCACGCGTCGCCAAAATCTATCCCGCTCGCACTGGGCGATCTCGTGCCGCAATCAATCAACGTCGCCGAACGCGCCCGCTAACCAGTCCGTGTGATGTCCGCTGTGCCCCGGAAAGCGGACATGTGCGGTGCAGCTAGAGATGTCTGCTTTGGGCCAAAAGCGGACATTGGGCTACTCCGCCTAGGATATCCGTCCGTGGTAAAATAAGCATCGTTTCTTGTTATGAATTGGACGGAGTGGGCAGGCCATGACGAACGCCATAGAGGACGCTGCGACGGAGAGCACAACCATCCGTAAAATCGCGGACGAGGCAGTTGCTGCGTTCAACAGCGGTGCGCGACATGTGCAGCCGTTCTCAACGCGCTACCCAACCTTTAGCCTGAATGACGCTTATCGTGTGGCAGCGCTTGCCAACAACATGCGCGTGGCCCAGGGCTACAAGCCGCTCGGCCGCAAGATCGGATTTACCAACCGGCGGATGTGGGATGAGTACGGCGTTCGTGCGCCGATCTGGGGCTATGTCTACGACCGCACGATGCAGGAGCTTGCCGTACCGTTGCCGCTTGACCCCTACACCTCCCCCAAGATTGAACCGGAAATCATATTCGGGTTTGCTGTCGCGCCCTTGTCCAGCATGGACGATGCGGCGCTGCTTTCATGTGTTGCGTGGGTAGCGCATGGTTTTGAGATCGTGCAGTCGATCTTTCCGGACTGGAAGTTTGCCGCGGCCGACACTGTCGTCGCTGATGCAATGCATGCCGCGTTGCTGGTCGGGCCGCGTCACGATGTCCGCTCGCAGGCCGGCGAATGGCTGAACACGTTGGCAAGTTTCGATATCAAGCTCTATTGCGATGGACAGCTGATGGACCGTGGCCACGCCTCAAATATTCTCGGCGGACCACTTTCAGCGGTACGTCATTTGGTTGAGCTGCTATCGCGCGACCCGAACAATCCGCCGCTCGCGGCTGGCGAAATCGTGTCAACTGGGACGTTGACGCGCGCACTGCCGGTGAAAGCGGGTGAGACGTGGACAACGAAGCTCAAGGGTATCGACCTCGAGGGCGTTAGTCTGCGATTTTGCTAAAGCAATATCCGCTTTAGGCCAATAGCGGACATCACCAGCCTTATTGGATCACCTCGTCGGCGCGGGCGACCAGCGAAGGAGGCACCGTGAGGCCAAGCGCCTTGGCGGTCTTGAGATTAATGACCAGCTCGTACTTGGTCGGCAACTCAACTGGAAGATCGCCCGGCTTCTCGCCATTGAGAATGCGGGCGGCATAAACGCCGGCGCGGCGGTAAGCATCCGTCTGACTTGACCCATAACTGATCAAGCCCCCGGCATCGACAAATCCACTTTCAAAATAGCTCGCCGGGATTGCGTTTAAAGCGGAAAGTCCAATCACTTGGTTACGCCGACTGCTGAGGAAGGGGCCTGCGCCCACGAGGAGTGCACCGGCACCAGACTGCATCACAGCCGAAAAGGCTGCATCGATGTCCTGTTCGCGGCCCGCCGTGACCGTAACGATTTTTTGTCCCATGGTGCGGGCTGCCGTCTCTATTTCGCGGGTCTCGGCCTGAACTTGCGAAAAGTTCGGATCCTGCAGAACAGCGATGATCTCGGCTTTGGGCACCAACTCACGCAGGAGTGCGAGGCGTTTGCCTGTAACTGGTATATCAAAAAAGCTCACCCCAGTGACATTGCCACCCGGCCGACTGATGCTGGACACAAGCCCCGCGGCCACCGGATCGGCCCCGGTCACGAAAATAATTGGAACGCTTGTCGTCACTGCCTTTGCTGCCAGGGCCGCTTCGACGCTTCCGACGATCGCCGCCACCTGGAGGGCAACCAGCTCGGCGGCAAGTTTCGGCAATCGCTCCTTTCGGCCATCCGCCCAACGCGACTCAATTGCAACCTTGTCGCTCGGAAAGCCTGATTCACGCAGACCTTGGCGAACTGCTGCAACCAGGTGCCCAGCATCTCCAGCCCTCGTGGGCCTGAGAAACCCGACCACGGGCCTCGGCAGCTGCTGCGCTCGCACCGCGAGCGGCCAAGCAGCTGCTGCTGCTGAACCGGTGATGACTTTGATGAGCTCGCGCCGCTGCATGTCTCCCCCCGTAAGAAGGGCCACGCCCTATGCAACGCTTAAATGCTAGCACTTTGCGACTCCAATGTCCGCTTTGGGTCATTAGCGGACATTCTGCCCGCCAATTCCGATGTCCGCTTTACCCCCGAAAGCGGACATTCGGCGGATGGGTGGCCATGTCCGCTTTGTGCCAATAGCGCACATTCGCCGACGCTTATTCGATCACATCGTCAGCGGCCAAAAGGATGCCGTTTGGTATGGTGACGCCAATCGCTTTCGCGGTCTTGAGATTGACTACTAACTCGAATTTGGTGGGCTGTTCGATCGGTAACTCGGCCGGTTTCGCGCCCTTCAGAATTCGTGCCACATAATCCGCAGTCCGACGCCACATCGGCGGAAACTCAACGCCATAAGACATCAGCCCCCCACCATCGACGTAATGCTTGAAGGTAAACATGGTGGGCAGCCGGTGCTTGACCGTAAGCTCTGCGAGCTCCTCGCGATGTTTGGAAAATGCCGGACTTGACAACACCATCATCAACTGCGCTCCACCCGCAGCCGCCGCCTGGAATGCTCCAGCGAAATCGTAAGATGGAATTTCGAGCTTCAGCGCCTGGACTTGGAGATTGAGAGACTTTGCGGCCTGATTGGCCGCAGTGAACTGGTCGACGGTCAGTGGGTCGTACAGCACGGCCAGCCGGTCGCGGTCCGGAAATGCTTGCCTCAGAAGGTCAATCTGCTTCCGAGCTAGCTCCAAAGGGCGAACGACCAGACCGGTGATATTGCCGCCTGGCTGCGCTAGGCTTGTCACATAGCCGCGCTCGATCGGATCATAATTGACGGCGAACATGACGATCGGAATGTGTGCGCTCGCGCCCACGACCGCTTGCAGAGCTATCTCCGGGCCAGCAGCGACGATCAGATCCGGCTGACTACGCAGCAATTCAGCCGAACCAACAAAGGGACCGCGCGGATCGTCGGTGGAGCGATATTCAATGACAATGTTTTGTCCCTCACGAAAACCATCCTTTTGCAGTTGTGCACTAAAGGCCTGGTAATAGCCGATCTGTGGTGGGCTTGTGCGATCGGGGCCGAGAAATGCTACCCGCGGGGTCTTGTCAGCTTGCTGTGCACGAGCAATTACCGGCCACACCAGTGCCGCGCTGACGAAGCCGATAACTTCCCGCCGCCTCATAGCCGCTCCAATCTCAGAAGACGCGACAGTAACGATTCGATCCGACGCTCGGAAGGGCCGGTATGTTCGCTCTGGGTCAAAAGCAGACATTTGTAGCGCACCAACCTATGTCCGCTTTACCCCCAATAGCGAGCGCAAAAGCAGACGTGTGCCTGCAAAAGGTCATGTCAGCTTTACCCCCGAAAGCGACATTCGCCGCACGAATTGCCATGTCTGCTTTGTGCCAATAGCGGACATCGTGACAGAACTGCCAACCGCACGATCCTAGGCGATCAACCACGCTCAGCGACCGGCGGCATAACCCTGCATGCCACGCGGATTGGCGGCGGCGCGCCGGCGCGGTCCGACGCGGGAAGCGGCGGTTAGGCGACCTTCCGACCAGGCTGGTCCGATCTCGATTTCATGCCCACGCGCGCGCAATTCAATGATCGTCGCGGCGGGCAATCGCTGTTCGACAACGAGCACGCCCGGCCGCGCTGTACGCGGCCAGAACGAGATCGGGAAATGCTCGGAGTGCCAGGCAGGTGCGTCAATTGCTTCCTGCAAGTTCATGCCGGCATGAACGTGCCGTAGAAAAAATTGCGCCGTCCATTGATCCTGTTGGTCGCCGCCGGGCGAGCCCCACGCGAGATAGGGCTCGCCGTCGCGTAGCGCCAAGGTCGGCGACAGCGTAGTGCGCGGCCGCTTGCCCGGCGCGAGTGCGGCCGGATGATTTTCATCGAGCCAGAACATCTGCGCGCGCGTGCCAAGACCGAAACCGAGCTCGGGGATAACTGGCGAGGATTGCAGCCAGCCACCTGACGGAGTCGATGACACCATGTTGCCGGCGGCATCCACAATGTCGAAATGCACGGTATCGCCAATCACCTCGCCGAGGCGGCCGACGGTTGGCTCGCCTGCACCAAGAGCACCCACGGCAGTGCGCGCGCCTTCCGCACGCCGCATTTCGACAATGGCGCCCAAACCTTGCACCGAGCCGGGACGCAATTCAAGCGAGGCTTGTCTACCGATCAATTTGCGACGCTCGGCGTTGTAGCGGTCCGAGAGCAGCGTTTCGATGGGCACGCGCACAAAATCAGGGTCACCGTAGAAACTCTCGCGATCGGCATAGGCAAGCTTGGCACATTCGACCTGCAAGTGGACGAAATCCGGTCCTGCCGGATCGAAACCGTCGAGGTCGAAGTCTTTCAGCAGCGCAAGTTGTTGGAGCAACACCGGCCCCTGGCTCCAGACGCCGGGCTTGCAAACCGTGTAGCGGCCATAGTCGTAGGTGAGCGGCGGCTCGATGTACGCTTGCCAGGTTGCCAGGTCGGTACCGGTGAGCAAGCCGCCGTGGCGCTCACCGCTGACATCCATCACTTTTTGCGTGCGGCAAAAATTGTCAATTGCCTCGGCAACGAAGCCCTGCGACCACACTCTACGCGCACGCTCGATCTGCGCGACGCGGTCGCCCCCCGCGCTTTCGGCTTCGTGCAGCACGCGGGTATAGGTGTCAGCGAGCGTGCGATTTGTGAATAGTACGCCGGGCTGGGGCACTTTGCCGTTCGGGAGATAGATCGCCGCCGAAGTTGGCCAATGCTCGCGGAACAACTGTGCGACCATGGCGATGGTGGCGGTCGCTCGCTCGACCAGTGGATGTCCGTTGCGAGCATAGGAAATCGCCGGCGTCAAGACATCGGCCAAATGCATGGTGCCGTAGTCGCGCAATAGCAGCATCCATGTGTCGAACATGCCCGGAACGCAGGCGGCCAGCAGGCCGGTACCGGGAACCATATCGAGGCCGAGGCTGCTGAAATGCGCGATGGTTGCAGCCTGTGGCGACGGCCCTTGGCCGCAGATGACCTCCGGCCGATGGCGTTTCACATCATAGAGAATGACCGGCACGTCGCCGCCCGGCCCGTTAAGATGTGGTTCAACGACTTGCAACGTGAAAGCGGTCGCCACCGCGGCGTCAAAGGCGTTGCCACCCTTCTCCAACGTTGCCATGCCGACCGCCGTCGCAATCCAATGGGTGGAGGCAACAACGCCGAAAGTCCCTTCGATCTCGGGCCGCGTCGTGAAAGGGTTGGGATTGATCTTGGCGACGTCGATTTTCATGCGTTGGCAATCTAGTTGAGATTGATCAGGGTCGCCACCTTGTTTCCCCGCTCCGTTCGCGGCAACCTTGGAGCTCAAGTTCGATTGAGGGGATCAAATGTCAGCACCCGCTATGGCAGCCGCAGTGCCGCATCGATCCAGCACGTTCAAAGTCCTTGCCGCCGCCGCGATCGGCAACGCACTCGAGTGGTATGACATTCTCGTCTACGGCTATTTCGCCGTCACGATTTCCAAACTGTTTTTCCCCACCACCGATCCAACAACTGCGCTGCTTTTGACCTTCGGCACGTTCGGCGTGTCGTACCTGGTGCGCCCGTTCGGTGCCCTCGTGCTCGGCGCCTACGCCGACCGCGCGGGCCGCCGCGCCGCCATGCTGCTGTCGATCGTTATCATGACAATCGGAACCGGCCTGATGGCGATCATGCCGACCTACGGGTTGATTGGAATTGTGGCGCCGATCGCTGTGCTAATTGCGCGGCTATTGCAGGGCTTCGCAGTGGCCGGTGAGTTCGGCAGCGCGACCGCGTTCCTGGTCGAGCACTCCAGGGACCGCAAAGGCTTTTTCGCGAGCTTCCAGTGGTTCGGCCAGGGGCTGGCCGCCGTGCTCGCCTCTTTCTTCGGTGTTGTTCTGTTCGGCTGGCTGACGGCGGACCAACTCGAGAGTTGGGGCTGGCGCGTGCCGTTCTTCTTCGGACTGCTGATCGGTCCAATCGGCCTCTATATCCGCAAGCACGTTGGCGAAACGCCAGAATTTCGCGAGCAGGGTCCTGCAAAGGCGCCCGTGCGCCAGATGTTCGCGGAGCATTGGGATCGGCTGCTGATGTGCATCGGCGTCGTTATTCTCTCAACCAGCTCGAACTACATCATCCTGTACATGCCGACTTATGCCATTAAGCAGCTGAATTTGCCGCAATCGCTCGGCTTCACTGCGACCTTGATCGGCGGTCTCTTGCTGACTTTTGGCGCACCGTTGTTCGGCCATCTGTCGGACCGTGTCGGCCGTGTGCGAATGATGGTGATCGTTTCTTTGCTGTTCGCGATCTCAGCCTATCCAGCCTTCGTGCTGCTGGTCGCCAATCCTTCGCTGGCGGGGATCGTCGGCATCGTGTGCTGGCTGAGTCTGCTCAAGGCCGCCTATAGCGGCACCCTCCCAGCTTTGATGGCCGAACTGTTCCCGATCGCCACGCGAAGCACCGGCATTGCAGTGGCCTACAATACCAGCGTGCCGATCTTCGGCGGTTTTGCGCCCTTCATTGCCGCATGGCTAGTCGCCATAACCGGATCGCCACTGGCGCCAAGCTACTACTTGATTGCGACGTCGCTCCTCAGCCTGTTGGT
>DASWAK010000525.1:0-2597 GCA_036391175.1 Pseudolabrys sp. | reverse complement strand
CTTGGTTGGTCCTAACGGCGCCGGCAAGACGACGACTTTGCGCATGGTGGTTTCGCCGCAGGCAGACCTCCTCGCGCCTTGCCACGTTCGCCGAGGCCTTTTCGTCAATCGCGTGGGCAGCGACAACGGCCCTGGCAGCTGCGGAAACCTGGGCGGCGCTCGGCACGGCCGCGATCGCGTTCGGCATTCTGGCCGGCGTTTGGCTGATCAGCCCAATGCGAACGTGACCTTCACGCGTATGCTGCGGTCAGGCGCTGCCGAGCAACCAGTGTTCCGACCACAAGCAAATTGAGAAGATTGGCGCCGATGCCGGCGGCGAAGGCTGGCGCGTAGTAGCCGAAGTGATCGTAGAGCAACCCGGCGAGCCAGCCGCCGAGTGCCATGCCGCAGCCACTAAACAGGAGTAGAGTTGGAATTCGCCACGAAGCTTGCGAAGCCGGAAACAATTCGCGCAGCGCCAGCACGTAGGCGGGAATGATGCCGGAAAATCCGAGGCCAAAAGCGGCTGCGACGGTGAACAAGCCGGCTTCGCTCTGTGTGAGCAGGAACGCGGTCATCGACGCTGCTTGCCATGCCGAGCCGATCAATACTGTGGCGAGGCCACCGATGCGATCGGAGATCGCGCCCCAAATCTGTCGGCTTAAAAAAGCGGTGCCGAGCAATACCGACAACATCACGGCGCCAACCGAGCGGCCGAGGCCGAGGTCACTGCAGAACGCGACCAAATGGCCTTGCGGCATCGCCATTGGAATACAGCACATCACCGCGGCGGCGCACATCATGCCAAACACAAGGTTGGGAGGCCATCCGAGTATGCGTGCCAATTTCCCGTTACTTGCAATCGTTGCCGTCGGATGAATGACCTCTGGCGGCGCGCGAAAATAAATCGCCGCTAGCGGAACGATCACGACAATCTCGACGAGGGCATAGCAAAGCATCGTCTGGCGCCAGCCGAACGCTGCGATGGCACGCTCGAACACAGGCGGCCACATCGCACCAGCGAGATAACTGCCGCTCGAGATCAGCGCCAATGCTGAGCCACGCCGGCGGTCGAACCATCGGCTGACGTAGATATACATGGGCGCGTTGATGCCACCGAGCCCGATCAGACCGATGAAAATTCCGTGCCCGACCCACAGCGGCCAGGTCGGGCCAAATGTCGAGATGGCGAGGCCAAACCCGATCATCAGCGCGCCGCAGATCACGGTCCACCTTGTGCCGACTTTGTCGGCGATCCGTCCCATCACGATGCCGCCTATACCCGAGCCGAGCCAGGCCAGCGCGCTGGCCAGCGCTGGAATGGAGCGCACCCCGTCCACCTCGGCCGCGATGTCCTTGAGCGCAACCGCTGTGATCCACGCGGCGCCAAATGCCATCAGCATGGTGACCAGTGCTACCGTGGCGACGGCCCAGGAGGCTTTGGTTTCGATCGAGGAAAACGGCGATTGCAACATTATGAGGTAGTTCCGGCGGGCCACCCTTCTGACAGGCCGCACAGAATTTGACCACCCACGTCGGTGTGGATCTGGCCTGCTGTTGCGTTGCGCCAAAATGCGTGCAGATGGCGTTCGCGGAAATTTCCTTATAGAACGCGCGCCAATAACGAAATTGACCCAAAGTCCGAACGGTATAGCCTTTGCGGAAGGTTCGACGCTTTGCGTCGCGCAGGGCGAGCCTATATGAGTGGAGCCCGGGCGCCGCTTTCGAAAGCCAATCATGACGCTTCGACCCGTCAGCCTCGACGACAAATATGACCTCAACCAGTCGCACATCTTTGTGACGGGGTATCAGGCGCTGATTCGTGCCTGCCTGATGCAGAAAGCGCGCGACCGCCGCGCCGGGTTGAACACCGCCGGCTATGTCACCGGCTACCGTGGCTCGCCGCTGGGAGGTCTCGACCAGCAGTTCATTCGCGCCTCCCGCCAACTCGCCGCCGCTGATGTCAAGTTCCAGCCCGGCATCAATGAAGAACTCGCCGCCACCGCGTTGTGGGGTACTCAGCAAGCCGAGCTGCGCGGCGAGGGCAAATTCGATGGCGTATTCGGCATGTGGTACGGCAAGGGCCCGGGTGTCGATCGCACCGGTGACGCATTCCGCCACGCCAACCTTGCCGGTTCATCTAGGCACGGCGGTGTAATCGCATTGATGGGCGATGACCACACCGCCGAATCTTCAACCACCGCGCACCAGTCGGAATTCCATTTCGTCGACGTGATGATGCCGATTCTCAATCCGGCCGGCGTGCAGGAGTTTGCCGACTATGCGCTTTACGGCTGGGCAATGTCGCGTTTCAGCGGCGCATGGACCGCACTCAAATGCATGCACGAAACGGTGGAATCGACCGGCGTGGTCGACGCCAGTCTCGACCGCATCAATATCTTGACGCCGGACGATTTCCGCATGCCCCAGGGCGGTCTGAACATCCGTCTGTCCGACTCCTTCCTTGGCCAGGAAGCGCGCCTGCACGACTTCAAGCGCGACGCCATGCTGGCTTTCGTGCGCGCCAACAAGCTCAACAAGATCATCACGACGGGTGGCCGGTCGCCGAAGATCGGCGTCATTACGACCGGCAAAGCTTATCTAGACGTGCGCCAGGC
>DASWAK010000524.1:0-2194 GCA_036391175.1 Pseudolabrys sp. | reverse complement strand
TCCAATTGCCGCGGCAACATTCGAGCCCGGTCCAATAAGCACGCTCGATAACAGTCGGCGTTCCAAAACTCAGCAATCCCAAATTGCACGGCGCGGCGAGGGTGTACGACCGGCCGGCCGTTGCCCGAACCCATCATGGGTGTCGGACGGCCCCCGCTGGTCGATCCAAAGCATCAACTGTTGGGAGTTGCGTCATGAGTCTCGAATTTGCTGCCATCACCTACCGCACGATCCGTGACCGGATCCGGGCGGAAGACCCCCAAATCGATGAACAGACCCTCGCCGATACGGTGGAGGGGCTGACCGACCTGCATGAAATTGTCGCGGCCATCGTGCGCGCGGCGCTCGCCGATGAAGCCTTGGCGATCGGGCTCAAGGGCCGGATCGCTGAGATGCAGGACCGTCTCGATCGCCTGCAAGATTGTGCTGCTAAACGCCGGCAGATCGCCAAGGACGTGATGATCGAGCTCGATGTGAAGAAGATTACTGCGCCGCAATTTCGGAAGCCAATCGGATCTTCGGCTTTGATGGCTGGAACCGGGAGACCGTGGACTCCCGCTGCGTTCTGGCCCGGGAAAACCGCGGGTCTTTCCTGGCCATCTATATCGCCCGGGTGCGCATCACCGTGCATGCCGAGGAAACGACCGTTGTCCGCGAAGGCCATGGGTCGGGCGAAGGCCGCGGCACTTCGCCGGGCGAGGTCCACGACATCGCTCTTAAGGCCGCAGAAACTGATGCCACCAAACGGGCGCTTGCCACCTTCGGCAAGCCGTTTGGGCTTGAGCTTTATCGCAGTGACAAGACCGCGCTGTCGCGAAACCAGCCCGCGCTCTCAGACTCAGACCGACAATCGCCGCTGGGCATCCACCCAGATGACACGACGCCAATCCCGCGGCCGTCCCGCTACTACGGCCGCCGCCAAAAAGTTCTGGCGAGTGAACAGATCGGCAGCAGCCGAGGCGAGACGGAACAGAAGCCGCTGCCGGCTCCGCCATTGGCGCCGGCCGAAACCCTCCCAGGCCCGATCGACAAAAGTGAACTCACCTTCGGCGAACCCAAGCGGCTGCGCGACAAGGCGCATTTGAAGTTCGTGGCCATCCAGCCATGTCTGGTCTGCGGGCGCCAGCCCTGTGACCCGCATCATCTGCGCTTTGCTCAACCGCGGGCGATGGGTCTTAAAGTCAGCGATGAATTCACCGTGCCACTCTGCCGCGGTCACCATCGACAGTTGCATCAGGCGGGCAATGAGGCGGCCTGGTGGGAAAACCTCCGGATTAATGCGCTGGAGATCGCCAGAGATCTTTGGGTGCAAACCCATCCGGCGTCGGCCATCAAGCCAGTACCCCATGATGGCAACGAGCACGCCAAAAACTAATAATTGATCTGCCTATTCGGTGGGCGACGAGGGCGGTGCTTTCAATGCCGGTCACACGATGACGAAATCATGCGCCGTCAGTTGACTTAGGTGACTCCAGCCAATCTGACCGTGTCGGTTGCATCATAATGGATAACGACATCCTCAGAGCAATGGTGCGGCGATTTATGGCACCAGCGGTCACGATGCAATCATGGGCAGCGCGGGCAATAATCTGCTCACTGGCGGGGGTGGGACAGATACATTTATATGTATCGACGGGATTCACGGTGAAATATTACCGCTGGAAAAAAGCGGACCGCGGGTAGTGCGATTGCGTGCGGCGCGCAATGCCTGCAGTCATAATCGCGGCCCTTTTTTTTGCTCGAATTCGCCAGCTACCCCAGCTACTCTGGGGCGCGAAGTTTTTTCACTTCACTCAAAGTTGTGATAAATTTTTCACAGAGGAGAACGCTATGGCTACTCGCGGACGGTCCGTTACCCTCATGCTCAATACTCACGAACAGAAGATGAAGTCCCTTCATGATATTTTGACCAAAGTCGGCGGCATTCTCGGTTGCGAAGGCTGCGGACGCATGGCGCTTCTGCATATCGACGTGGTCGGCGATCCACAGCCCGACCTCGCCAAACTGGGCGTCAACTCGATGCAGATTAACGAGTAGCGCACAGCGTTGGCCGCACTCGGCATCGGGCTTCCCTATTTCCAGCAACTGCCGCCCGAAATCTATCGTAGCGGCGTAGCGGATTTTGTCGAAGTCACACCGGAAACCCTGTGTCGGGAACGGCGCGGCGGCACGCTCGAACTGTTACCCGATCGGC
>DASWAK010000523.1:0-5838 GCA_036391175.1 Pseudolabrys sp. | reverse complement strand
CGTAGCGCGCGGCTGCGAACACAGCGAGCGCGCCCTTGAGCACATCGCAAAGAAGCGTCGCCGCAGCGATTGCCCTCCTGCCGGTTCGCAGCACATTGGTTGCGCCGATATTGCCCGAGCCAATGGCACGGATATCCGGGCCGCCAGCTGCGCGCGTGAGCAAAAGGCCGAATGGAACTGAGCCGAGCAGATAGCCGAATGCGAGGGCGAGCGCGACGATCATACGTATTCGTATACGGTTCGTCCGGAGACAATGGTGCGCACCACGCGGCCAGTAAGTCGCGCTTCGTCGAACGGGGTATTTTTGCACTTTGACTTGAGCTCATTCGGGTCGAGCACCCAGGGCAGCTCCGTGTCGACCACGATGACGTCAGCAGGCGCGCCACTTTTGAGAGTGCCGCCGGGCAACCCGAGCAATTCCGCCGGTCGCGTCGACATTGCGCGCAGAAGCGCTGTCAGATCGATCTCGCCACTATGGACGAGACGCAGGCCCGCTGTGAGCATCGTTTCGAGGCCTATTGCGCCGAACGCCGCTTCCGCGAAGGGCAGGCGTTTGGTTTCGACGTCCTGCGGATTGTGATCCGACATAATCACGTCGATCAGTCCTGTGCCCACAGCCTCCACCAGCGCTTTGCGGTCATCTTCTGCGCGCAGCGGCGGCGCTAACTTCAGGAAGGTGCGATATGGCCCGATATCATTTTCGTTGAGTGTAATGTGGTTGATCGATGCCGAGGCGGTGACATTCAAGCCGGCATCTTTGGCGCGGCGCAATTCCTCGAGCGAGTCCACGCAAGTGACTGACGCAGCATGATAGCGCCCGCCTGATAACGCCACGAGGCGGACGTCGCGTTCAAGCATCACTGTTTCCGCCGCTTTCGGAATACCGAGCAGACCGAGGCGGGCGGCGAATTCGCCTTCATTCATCACCCCATCGCCGATCAGATTTGGGTCCTCGGTGTGATGCACGATCATCGCGTCGAAATCGCCGGCGTAAGTGAGCACGCGTCGCATCACCTGTGCATTCGTGACGCTTTTTGCTCCATCGGTGAAGGCGACAGCACCTGCTGCCTTGAGCAGGCCGATCTCCGTCATCTCTTTGCCTTCGAGCCCTTTGGTAATCGCAGCCATTGGATGCACATGCACGATCGCATTGTCGCGTGCACGGCGCAGGACGAAATCGACTGTTGCCGGATTGTCGATCGCTGGCGAAGTATCGGGCTGACAAATAATGGTGGTTACTCCACCAGCGGCTGCAGCCTGGCTTGCGGAGGCCAGCGTTTCGCGATTGGCCTCGCCTGGTTCTCCGATAAAAGCACGCATGTCGACCAAACCGGGCGCAATCAGCTTGCCACGGCAATCGACCACATCAGTGCCTTCCGGCACGCCAGCGGCACCGATTCCTTTCTTGGCCTCACGGATGACGCCCTCTGCAATCAGCAGATCACCGACAATGTCAAGATCGCGCGACGGATCGACGATCCGGGCATTGGCGAGCAGGATGGGGCGGCGATCAGACAACATCATATCATGCGTTCGGCAAGCTTCGTGAAAGTGCTTCTAGTACCGCCATGCGAACCGCGACGCCCATCTCGACCTGTTCGCGGATTAACGACTGGGCGCCGTCGGCAACGATGGAGTCGATCTCGACGCCACGGTTCATAGGTCCTGGATGCATCACCATCGCGCCAGGTTTTGCATAGGCGAGTTTCTTCTCGTCGAGTCCCCAGTAGTGGAAATATTCTGACATCGACGGCACGTACGAGCCATTCATACGCTCGCGCTGGAGTCGCAGCATCATGACGATGTCCGCATCGGCGAGACCTTCACGCATGTCGCGTGCCACCTCGACGCCGAAGCGCTCAATACCGGGAGGCAGGAGGGTAGAGGGAGCAACGACGCGTACGCGCGCGCCCATGGCATTGAGGAGGATGATATTCGAGCGTGCGACGCGCGAGTGGAGAATGTCGCCGCAGATCGCCACCAGCAGGCCATCAATGTGCCCTTTGTTGCGACGGATTGTGAGCGCATCCAGCAACGCTTGGGTTGGGTGCTCGTGGGAGCCGTCTCCTGCATTGATCACCGAGCAGTCCACTTTGCGCGCCAGCAATTCGACCGCGCCGGATGCATGGTGACGCACGACAATAATGTCGGGGTGCATGGCGTTGAGCGTGATTGCCGTATCGATCAGTGTCTCGCCCTTGCGCATCGAGGACGAACTAGTCGACATGTTCATGACATCGGCGCCCAGGCGCTTGCCCGCCAGCTCAAATGAGGCCTGGGTCCGGGTCGAGACTTCAAAGAAAAGATTGATCTGGGTGCGGCCGCGAAGCGAGGCTCGCTTTTTCTCAACCTGCCGGTTGAGCTCGACGAATTCCTCGGCGAGATCGAGCAGTCCGGAAATGTCCGTATGAGAAAGCCCCTCGATCCCCAACAAATGCCGCCTGCTGAGGACGAACGAGGGTTTCGGCGCAATGGTCATTAAAGCAAGACCTATAGGCGCAACTTGTTCCTCCGGCAAGGGTAATACCCGCCGATCCACAAGGCGCTGATTGGAGATCGTTAATGCTCCCGCTGATGGCAGGCGGTCGCCGATACGCGCCAGATTCAAGTCAAATTTAATGGCACCGCTGCGGGACAGAGGGACGTTTCTTTAACAACCTCGTAGCAGCATGGCCGCTCGTGTCTTCCCGGGTTGCGGGAGCGGACCGTTAGCTCGCTCTTTCCTTGCCGGGTTCCCCAAAATCTTTTTTACAAGCGCGCCAGTCGATCAAGCGCTCCTTGCAGGATGAAAGCGGCGGCGTGCTGATCGATCACGGCCGCGCGTTTGGCTCGACTGACGTCCGCGGCAATCAATTCGCGTTCGACGGCGGCTGTCGAAAGTCGCTCGTCCCAAAGCGCAATCGGCAATTCGGTAAGCTTGCCGAAGTTGCGTGCGAAAGCGCGAGTTGATTGTGCCCGTGGACCCTCGCTGCCGTCCATATTGATTGGCAACCCGAGCACAAACCCTACTGCGGAGCGCTCAGTCGCGAGCGTGAGAACCCGCCGAGCGTCGGCGGTGAACCCTTTCCGCGCAATAGTTTCGACTCCCGTCGCGAGTTTTCGCTGTGGATCGCTGGCGGCCACCCCGATGGTCTTGGTGCCGAGATCGAGCCCGATAAGCGCTCCGCGGGCGGGCAAGTGCGCAGCAACGTCAACGAGTGGCAGGATGACGGACATACCTAAGCGCTACCACTGAGCAATGCCGTAACCAATTCTTTTTCAGGGCACTGTGCCGGATGGAAGCTGTTCCGCACATTTCGCGATTTCACCCGTAGTTGTAAACCATACGCGCTCATCCGCGCGACTGACTATGTGTCTGAGTGCGCGCGCCAGATGTTTGAAGCGGTGTGGCCAGCCAACGATGTAGGCGTGCAGCGCGATTCCCATGACCAGTGGCCACTTCACGCATTCCTCATGCATGACCTCAAAAGAATCCACGATCATATCGGCGAATTCGGAGCCCTCACGCTTGCGCACGACAATCTGCGGAATGTCATTGAGCTCCTGCGGGTAGGGCACGGAAAGAATACGGCCTCGCCGAGTTTTCATCCAGACTGGCTGATCGTCGTGACACCAGTCGAGCAGGTAGGTGTACCCAGCCTCTTGCAGTAAATCCGGCGTCAGCGGCGATTGCGAAATCCACGGCCCGAGCCAGCCGTGTGGGCGTTGACCAGAATGTTTTTCGATTGCCGCGGTGGTTTCCTCAATCAGGAGGCGCTCCTTGTATTCGGTGAGACTGCCCTGGCGCTCGGAATTGCTGCGGCCGTGACCGACGATTTCGGCGCCGGGGAAGGCGGCGACCGTTTGCGGCGCGTGCCTGTACATTTCCGCGTTAACCAGGAGCGAGACTGGCAGTTTCAATTGGCCGAACAGCTCCGCTAGCCGGAATGCTCCGACACGATTGCCGTAGTCGCGCCACGCGTAATTGAGCACGTCTGGCTGCGGGCCACCGGGCACGAGCTCGGCGCCAAGCCCTTCGCCGAACGAGAACCATTCAAGATTAAGACCAACATAGATCGCGAGCCGTTTGCCGCCGGGCCAGTCGTAAACCGGTCGTGCCGAGATCGGAGAGTGGGGGTATCGATCGTGGGTGCGGGCGGACATCCATAAATGGTAGCCGGTTCCGTGTCCGCCTGCTCCTCTTTTGTAGTCGATGAGGCGCAGCCTTCGCGGGTCCGTGCGGAGGAAACGCATGCGCTGCTGATGCGCTGATGAAACGGATGGCGGGCTGACTAGGTTGTCGCAGTGAAAGCCGCTCTGCTATAGGCTGACGGACGTCAACAGAAACGCCCCGGAAATCTCATGTCCGTCAACGCCGATACCGTCCGCCGCATCGCGCACCTCGCCCGCATAGCGGTGGCCGACGATGAGGTCGAGCATCTCAAGGGCGAACTCAACGCCATGCTCGCTTTTGTCGAGCAGCTCGGGGAGGTCAAAATCGAAGGAGTTGAGCCGATGACGTCAGTGACTCCGATGACGATGAAAAAAAGGGCGGACGCGGTGACAGATGGCGGCATCGCCGACGACATCGTCAAAAACGCACCGATGAGCGAAGACAACTTTTTCCTTGTGCCGAAGGTGGTCGAGTAATGTGCATCGCCTGCGAACTCGGTTACTGGTCCATGGTTGATGCGCTTGATGCGGAGCGGGCCGCCTCCAAGAAAAAAGCGCGCGCCGATGATCCCGGTTTTGCGTGTGAGGTGCCCGCCGAACGGCCCAAGCGCAAACGCCATACGCGCGTGCAGCAATCGACGGATGAGCCTGCGCCGTGAGCGGACTGACCTCGCTCACTTTGGCCGAGGCGCGTGATGGGCTGAAGAAAAAAACCTTCTCCGCCACCGAATTGTCTGCCGCTCATCTGACAGCGATCGAGAAGGCGCGCGCGCTCAATGCCTTCGTGCTGGAGACCCCCGAGCGCGCCACCGACATGGCGAAAGCATCCGACGCCCGTATCGCGGCTGGCAAAGCCGGGCCGCTGGAAGGAATCCCGCTCGCTATCAAGGATATGTTCTGCACCGCCGGTGTACGCTCGACCGCCTGTTCGCACATCCTCGATAATTTCGTGCCGACTTACGAGTCGACAGTGACATCGCAGCTATGGTGTGACGGAGCGGTGCTACTGGGCAAGACCAATTGTGACGAGTTCGCGATGGGCTCTTCGAATGAGACCTCGCATTTCGGGCCAGTGCATTCGCCCTGGCGGCGCAAAGGGTCAAATACCCCGCTCACACCGGGCGGTTCGTCTGGTGGCTCGGCTGCTGCGGTGGCTGCGCAACTTTGTCTCGGGGCGACTGGCACAGACACCGGCGGGTCGATCCGTCAACCAGCAGCATTCACGGGCACAGTTGGTATCAAGCCGACCTATGGGCGCTGCTCGCGGTGGGGAATCGTTGCCTTCGCGTCCTCGCTCGATCAGGCGGGACCATTCGCGCGTCGGGTACGCGACGCAGCGATCCTCTTGCGCTCGATGGCGGGTCCCGATCCGAAGGACACGACCTGCGCCGATCTTGCAGTGCCCGATTACGAAGCCGCGGTTGGAAGATCGATAAAAGGCCTGCGCATCGGCATTCCCAAGGAGTATCGCCTCGACGGCATGCCTGCCGAAATTGAAAAAATCTGGGAGCAAGGCCGCGCATGGTTGAAAGCCGCAGGCGCGGAGTTGGTCGAAGTGTCGCTGCCACACACGAAATATGCGCTGCCCGCTTACTACATCGTGGCGCCGGCGGAGGCTTCGTCCAATCTCGCGCGCTATGATGGCGTGCGCTACGGACTGCGCGTTCCGGGCCGCGATATTATCGA
>DASWAK010000522.1:0-5649 GCA_036391175.1 Pseudolabrys sp. | reverse complement strand
GGGCATCGTGCTGCACGAGACCTTCGGTAACTTCGCATTCGCCATCGCTTGCCGCGTCCTCGGTCTGCGCGACCTCGGGCCGGCGCTGTCTCCTTTCAACGCTTTCCTGATCTTGACCGGCATCGAAACGCTGCCACTTCGTATGCAGCGCCACTGCGACAATACGCTGGCAGTTGCCGAATGGATATCGAAGCGTCCCGAAGTTGCTTGGGTCAGCTACCCAGGCCTTCGCGGCGACAAGTATCAGGCACTCGCGAAGAAATACGTCCCGAAGGGTTGCGGCGCGGTGTTCACTTTCGGTTTGAAGGGGGGGTATGACGCTGGCGTGAAGCTCGTTTCGAACGTCAAGTTGTTCTCGCATCTCGCCAATATTGGCGATACTCGTTCGCTCATCATTCATCCGGCTTCGACAACGCATCGGCAGTTGTCCGATGCACAGAAGATACAAGCTGACGCTGGACCGGACGTGGTGCGTCTGTCGGTGGGCCTGGAGGACAAGGAAGATATTATCGCCGATCTCGAACAGGGGCTGGAGGCGAAGTAACGGCTCGAGTGCGCCGCAGGCGCGCTCCATCGCTCCCATAGGGAGAAGTGACGCGCGAAGCGTGAGACCTAGACCCCCTCACCCCAACCTCTCCCCAAGAGGAAGAGGGAGCCCACATTGCTCGAAGTGAGGCCTACCCCTTTTTCAGAGTGCGCGCCACGTAGTCGCGAATGTAAGCGAGCGTCGCCGGTGCGGTCCAGATCTCGGTCACTGCTTTGTCGGTGACCTTCCCGCTTTCTTTTAGCCGTTCGGTGGCCGACTGGCGAATTTGCATCTTGGTCTGCGTGAATGCCGCCGGCGAAAGCAAAGAGAACTCTCGCGCGACTGCCATGGCGTCGGCCATAAGGTCTTCCGGTTCGGCTACTTCATCGATCCAGCCGCGCTTCAGCGCTTCATCGGTCGCATAGGTTGCGCCCGATAGGGTAAATTCCGGCAAATACCGCGGCGGTACAGCAAAGCGTACAATTTCTAATGCCAGCGCCGGGAACGGCACGCCGACAAGAATTTCGGTCACACCGATGCGTCCCATCTCCCGCGACATAATGCGCCGGTCTGCGCAACAGGCGAGCACACAGCCGCCGGCGATGGCGTGACCGTTGACCGCAGCCACCACCGGTTTTGGATGGAAGAACACTGCCTCATAGAGACGGTCGAGGGCTGGCAGGAATTTGCGAATATAATCGGCGCCGCCCTCACTCAGTCGCTTGAGGTCGACTCCCGCCGAAAAGATTTTACCCTGCCCGGTCAGCACCACCGCTTTTGCGTCTGAACTGCGCAAATCGGCAAAACGATCGGCAATCGCATTACAGAATTCGATGTCGAGTGCATTGGCTTTGCCATGCATCAGCGTCAGGACGGCGACTCCGTCCATGATCTTGCTTTTGATCATGCGCTTTGCTCCGCTGTGGTTTGTGGCACGTGTAATGTCGCACGATGCGACAACCGCTCCGCATGCATCACTGCGATGGTAAACACCACAATCGCCAGCACCTGGTGCGCAAGGGCGACAGAAAACGGTGCCTGGTAGAGCAGCGTGGTAACGCCGAGCGCGGCCTGCAAGGTCACCGCGGCCGCAAGCATGACGGCGCCAGCAGCGCCTTGCCGCGCCTGTCGGGTATCGATCGCGTGTAGGCCAGCAAGCACCCAGATTGCATAGGCGACCATGCGGTGATCGAACTGAACTGTGAGTGTGTTTTCGAAAAGATTTCGCCAAACCGGCTGAATGAACCAAAGCCTTTCCGGCAAAGGCACGATGGCGCCATCAATCATCGGCCAGGTATTGTAAACGAGGCCCGCGTTGGTCCCAGCCACCAATGCACCGAGATAAATCTGTGCCAATACCAAAATTGCGATGACGAGTGCGCCAACACGTAAGCGCGCCGGCACCTTGCTTGGGGCTTGCGGCACCAGTTGCTGCGCCGTCCACACGATCGCCGCGTAGATCGCACTGGCCAGCGTAAGATGAAAAGCGAGTCGGTATTGCGAAACGCTCACGCCCTGCGTGAGGCCCGAGGATACCATCCACCACCCCACCGCCCCGAGTGCACCGCCGGAAATGAAAATGGCCCACAATCGCCCGCGTAATCCATGCGGAATGACGCCGCGCCATAAGAAGAACAGAAATGGCAGAAGAAACACGGCGCCGGTGAAACGCGCCAGCATGCGGTGCGACCATTCCCACCAATAAATCACTTTGAACGCATCGAGGCCCATGCCGCGGTTAAGTTCGCGATATTGCGGGATGGCCTGATATTTTGCGAATTCCCCCTGCCATTCGCTTTGCGACAGCGGCGGCAGTACGCCGGTAAGTGGCCTCCACTCGACGATCGATAGGCCGGATTCTGTCAGCCGTGTCGCACCGCCAACCACCAGTGTCAGGAAGATCATTGCGCCCGCCGTGAGCAACCACAGCCGTACGGTGCGCAGATTTGCTTTGGACGCTTTGATCGTCTCGGACATGAGTGCTTGCTTGCAGGGGACGGCGCGGACCATATAGTTATGCGCTTTCATTCGCAATTGAGGCGCACGAAGAGCAACTATGTCCATCCGGGCCCGCAAATTCGTCGGCACAGTCGCTCTGCTCGTGCTTGTTTTAGTGTGGGGCTTGCTCGCGATGGCGCTTGCGCAATCGGTTCTGACCAACATCAATGGTTTTGTCGCGGCGATCTACTACGTCATAGCCGGGCTCGGCTGGGTTCTGCCCGCCATGCCGCTGATCAGCTGGATGGCCAGACCCGACAACGCATGATCCACGGTTTTCTGGCAAAATTATACGCCACGAAAATTACGCCGCGCTGACGCGACGGAACCGGTTCCAGAAGGCGGTGCCTACGCCCGACATCAGCACCTTCAAATATCGTTGTTGCTGGAATTCGCCATTGACCGAGATTCGCGGCAGCGCGGTCAGATAGTCGCGGTGCGCCTTGAAAAGAACGCCCGGCCGCATTGTCACGGCGGTCTTGAACCCGAGCTCGGCTGCAATGCGGAATTCGCGCGGACCAGCCGAGGTTGAATCGCCCACCGGATAGGCCAGATGTTGCGGGCGCTTTCCGAGCACGGCCTCGAGAACCGCCCGGCTCATCTCCATTTCGGCACGCACCCTCGCGGCATCCGACAACTTCCTGAGCATCATATGATTGACCGTGTGCGCGCCAATAGTACAGAGCGAATCGGCGGCAAGATCCACAATCTCCGGCCAATCCATGCACAGGTCACGGCAGAAGGAAACGACATTGACGCTATAGCAGGCACACAGATCGCGCACCGCTCGTCGCACCTCTTCCTCAGTCTTCATGCCGCGCAGATAGTGGAAAATTGCGTCATAGAGCTCGCGCTTTTCCCTCACGGTGGCACACTCGAAATATTGATCTTTTCCGTTGATGACCATACCGATGCGGCTGTGCTGCGCGATTACCGCTTCGAGCGCGATCCACCACAATTCACCGAGCCGGTCCGGAAAGCTGGTCGCGATGTAAATTCCAAATGGAAGTTTGTATTTCCGCAGTAATGGATATGCCCAGCGCAAAAAATCTTTGTACCCGTCGTCAAAAGTCAGGCAGACAAAGCGACGCTTGAAATCATTCTCGATGAAACGCCGATGCATTTCATCGAGCGAAACGACGTCTACGCGCGCACGCGCAAGCCGCTGTAAAAGACCTTCAAGGAAATCTGGCGTCACTTCCAGGAGCCGGTTCGGCTGAAACCCTTCCGGACGCGCCGGGCGCACGTGGTGCAAGGTGAGGATGGCGCCAACGCCACCCACCAGCGGGCGCAACCAATGGTGCATCCCACTGAAATAGAGCGTCTCCAGTTCAGTACGGATGACGGTTTTTCTTAAATTCCCCAATTGCTCCTCGCCTTCGCCATCAACTTAATATTGCAAGTCGGATTTTAGATACTTTTGCGAAGTTTGGGCGCCAAATTGAGATGGCACATGGCACCGTGGGCCGGCGCAGCCCTATACGAAGTGCGAGCCGCTCCAGACCGTCCACCGTGCCGAAGGTTGCGCTGCGATAGGCGCATCCCAATAGTCCGCGCCTCAACGCGTCGGACGCTGCCGACATCTCCAATAACTCAATGGTTTACCTTTCGCGTCGGGCCATTTCCATGTCGTGGCTTGTTGCAACTGTTCCCCTTTAGTTTCAAGGAATCCAACGGCTCCGTAATTCCATGCGACATGCTCGCGACACGGCGCGCATGGCCCAGCTCGTTCCGTCTGCTGTTACTCCAGTACCGAACCTTCGCGGGCGCGGCCAGATCGTGGCGGCATGAAGTTAGCGGTCCAAAGACGATCCGCTTCTGGCACTTCGTTACTTCTTTTCGTTTTGATCACCATAGCGCTGACGATAGAAGTCCTGGATCTTCTGCAATTGATCCTTGCTCATTCCCTCTTTCAGCCATCGGTGGCCCGGCTGGCTATAGACATACTTCTCCATGAGTTCATTCGCGAGTTGCTCTCCGGCGATCTCTTTCACCTCGGGAAGAAAGTGCAAATAGAACGTCTTGGCGACTTCGTAAATGCCATGCCACCACGCATAGTCGGGGCCGGACATCGATGCGCCATGGCGAGCGCGGCGTCCCTCGTGGTGCCAGAGCTCGTAATAGGTCCACTCCAGTTTCTCATCCATCTGCGCCGCGGTTAGCTTGTTGGCCTTGTAGAGCTCCGTCATGATCGCAGCGGCCGGTTTTGCGAATTTGTCATTGTACATATCGACGAGGTTATCGAACTGCCTGTAGAAGCCGGCGACCACGCCGCCAGCGTGACAGCTCGTGCATACTTCCTGCATGCGTTCCCGCCGCTCCTGCCAGGTAAACACCTGCGTGACTTTGCGTACCTTGCCATCGCTTCCCTTGCGCTCGTCGCCGACCTTCGGCATGGGCTGACCTTCAGGCACGTCCAGTTTCGACAGGTCGTCGAAGACCACCATGTTAAGCTTGGTGGAAATCGCCGGTCGCAGCGTCCAGCTGATGCGGTCGCCGACGTCATGCGTAACGGCCTGGGTGCGGGTTGCGCCCATATGGCAGCTTGCGCACGATGGCGCGGCAGTATAGTCAACACCAGGTTTCCAAGATTTGCGATCCAGGTTCAGCCGATCTTTGTTGGCCTCCCACAGGATGCCGTGTTTGGATTCCTGATAGACTTCGATTTGCGGATGATCGGGACCAAGATGACATTTGCCACAGGTCCCCGGCTCACGCGCTTGTGCTTTCGAGAAACGATGCCGGGTATGGCAAGCGCTGCAACTGCCGGCGCTGCCGTCGGGATTGATCCGGCCTATCCCGGTATTGGGCCATGTCGCCGGGTCGAACTTACCGTTTGGCAGCACCTTTACCGTCGATCCGTGACACTGAAAACAGCCTACTGCAACTGCTGGCGGACCGCCGACCACTTCCCCGAGGAAATTGTCGAGTGAGGCAAGAATTTCACCGGCTTTGGCGTGGTGACTACCTTTCTGCTGATCGACTTCATTTTGATGGCAGCGTCCGCAGTCCTTCGGCGAGACAATTACAGCAATTGTTGCGCCGTTGTGCTCAAAGGCATCGGCATCGGTTTTTTCCGCGCGATGGCAGTCGTAACAGCCGACGCCGGTTTTTCCGTGCGCGCT
>DASWAK010000521.1:0-3580 GCA_036391175.1 Pseudolabrys sp. | reverse complement strand
AAGGTCGCCCTGTTTGACCATTTGTCCGTCTTTGAAATGCAGGCCCTCGAGATAACCCGAGACGCGAGCGCGCACCTCGACCGAATTTATGGCGGTAAACCGGCCGACATATTCGTCGTAGTCAAAAACCGTGCGCTTGATCGGCTTTGCCACGGTAACGGCCGGCGGGGGTGGGCCACCCTGCGGCGCACGCTCACCGCAGCTTGCGACCAAAGTCGCAAGCGCCAGAGAAACTGCGAGCTTTCGTGCGCAACGCATCAAAGAAAATGATGAAACAAGCCGATTGGGATTCATGCATTCCTGCAGAAAGTAAAGCCAGGCGGGACCCAAATAGCCTCGGCAATGACCTATGTCCACCTTACGCGTTCGGCAATAGGACAAAGAACGGTAATTTAGCGGCGGCGTTTGCCGCGGAATGCTGCAATCCACTCTCGCCCAAACAAGATCAAAACGGTTCCACCATATGCTGCGGTCCCAATCGCACCAATTATGGCGAGCGCAGCAAGATCACGCGGGCCCTGCCAATCAGCGAGCCACCGAACTACCGGCCCGTGGCATAGCCACAGCACCGCAGTCAGCACGACACCAGCACCCGCAAGTCTGATCATCGACTGCTGCAACCGTCCGTCGTGAGCGGCATGACCGGCGCTCATCGCAAACCAGATAACCAGACCAAGATTGATCCATGCACCGATCGAAGTCGCCAGCGCCAGCCCTACTTGCGCGAGTGGACCCATCAGCAGCACCTTAAATGCGATGTTAACCGCCGCCGCGATCAGCGCGGCCTTCACCGGCGTCGCCGTATCGCCGCGCGCGAAGAAAGTCGCGACCGCGCTGCGGATTAGCACGAACGGCAAAAGCCCGAAGGCATAGGCCGTCAGCGTGCGCCCCGCGGCGGCGGCGTCAGCAGCTGTGAAGGCGCCGCGCATGAACAAAGCGCGCATGATCAGGTCGGGAATGACAAAAAATGCAGCAATGCACGGAATTGACAGCAACAAGGTGAACTCGATGGCACGATTCTGCGCCTGTGCAGCGCCGTGGTGATCTCCGCCCGCGATGCGGCGCGACATTTCGGGAAGGACGACTGTTCCCGCGGCAATACCGATGACGCCAATCGGCAACTGATTGAGCCGGTCGGCGTAGTAAAGCGCAGACAGCGCGCCGGCTGGAAGGAAACTGGCAATGATTGTGTCGGCGAACAGTGCGAGTTGAACGCCGGCCGAACCAAGGACTGCTGGGCCGAGCGCACGGAAGAATTGCCGCACGTCGGCGTCGAGCTCGGGCCAGCGGAATTTCGCCAGGACGCCGGCAATACTTGCATCGCCAGCAACCAGCAGGAACTCGAGGATGCCGGCAATCAGCACGCCCCATGCCGCAGCGTGCCCGGCTGTCGGAAAAAAGGCTGCGAATGCAAGCGCGAGCATGAGCGACAGGTTGAGCAGAATCGGAGCAGCAGCGACGGCGGCGAAGCGCTGCAGCGCGTTGAGGATGCCGCCATACAGCGTCACCAGCGTGACCAGCAGCAGGTAGGGAAAGGTGATACGGGTGAGCTCGACCGCGAGCGCAAAGCGTTCGGGGTCGCGTGAAAAACCCGGAGCTAGTACGTCGATCACGCCTGGGGTGAATACCAGCGCAACCGCCAGCAATACGATCTGGCTTGCAAGGAGCAGAGTGAAGATGCGATCCGCGAATAGCCCGGCACGCGCGGCACCACCGTTTTCGCGGATGCGCGCGTAGGCAGGGACGAAGGCGGCATTGAAGGCACCTTCGGCAAATATGGCGCGGAAATGGTTCGGCAGACGCAGCGCAACGAAAAAGGCGTCTGCAACCGGCCCCGCCCCTACCACCGCCGCCAAAATAATGTCGCGAATAAAGCCGCTGATACGCGAGAGCAGCGTAAAACCGCCGACAGTCAGAATACGATCAATCATTAGGAGACGCCCCCGCTGCTGCCGGGCCGAAAATGCTGCGAATTAACCGACTTGAGGCTTAGGCGACGATAGCGATAGTCAGACAAGCGGAACTGCCTTAAGACAATTCCGCGCCGGAACAAAGAGCCCCGACCAGCCGCCGCCCATGCCTTCACCAATCATCCCCATCCTGCTGGCCGGTGGTGCCGGAACCAGGCTTTGGCCGGTGTCGCGCGATGCCCTGCCGAAGCAGTTCCTGCCTTTGGTCGGCGATCGATCGACCTACCAGGAGACCTTGCTGCGCGTGCAGGATCCGATGTTCGCGCCGCCGATCGTTATTACTGGCTCGAATTTCCATTTCTTCGCACGCCGGCAGGCGGAAGAAGTCGGGGTCGAGACAACCGTAGTGATCGAGCCGATGCGGCGCGATTCCGGCCCGGCCATCGCGGCCGCGACGGCAATCGCTGCCATCCGCGACCCGCAGGCGGTCGTGCTGGCACTTGCCGCCGACCACATTATTCTCGACGTCGAAGCATTCCGCGCCACCTGCCTCGCTGGCCGCGCCGCGGCCGAGGCTGGACGCATTGTCACCTTCGGCATCAAGCCGACCGAACCGAAGACCAGCTATGGCTATATTCTTCCCGGTGAAGCCATCGGTGATGGCGGCGTGTATGCGGTTAAAAGCTTTGTCGAAAAGCCGGACCCCACGATCGCCGCCCGTTACGTGCGCGACGGCTATTTATGGAATTCCGGCAACTTTCTTTTCCGCGCCGACGTATTGCTATCCGAACTCGAGCGGCTGGAACCGGACATGGCCGCAGCGATCAAAGAAGCCGTTGCCAGTGCCAGCAACGATCTTGGATTCCTGCGCCTGCAACCCGAGGCCTTCTCGCGTGCGCCGCAGAAATCGATCGACTACGCGTTGATGGAAAAAACCGACCGGGCCGCGGTGGTGGTCGGCAATTTCCGCTGGTCCGACATCGGCAGCTGGGACGCCTTGTTCGACATCACGCCGCGCGATTCCGCCGGCAATGTGCTGCAAGGTCCGGTCGTCACCATGGATACCAGTAATTGTGTGGTTCATACCGACCAGCGCCTGACCACCCTGGTCGGCGTCAAAGACCTCGTGGTGGTGAGCACCTCTGATGCCGTGATGGTGGTGCCGCGCGCACGCGCGCAAGACGTGCGCCAACTGGTCGACAAGCTCAAGGCAGCAAAAAGGCCGGAAGCGACCGACCATAAGCGGGTCCACCGGCCTTGGGGCTATTATGAGTCGATCGACATGGGCGAGCGCTTTCAGGTCAAGCGCATCGTCGTCATTCCAGGCGGCATACTGTCATTGCAAAAACACCGGCATCGCGCCGAACATTGGGTCGTTGTGCGCGGCACGGCCGAGGTCACCATCGGTGAGCAAGTCCGCGCAGTGCACGAAAACGAGTCGGTCTATATCCCTATTGGCAGCGTACACCGGATGGCCAACAAAGGAAAAATCCCGCTCGAATTGATCGAGGTGCAGACTGGCAGCTACCTTGGCGAAGACGACATCGAGCGGCTCGAGGACGTCTATAAACGAACGACAACGTGAGAGAGCGACCGAGCAACAAAGGACGCCCGAGACCGTTTCCCGGGCGTCCGATTTGCCAAAATCACACTCTTTGCGTGTAACTTCT
>DASWAK010000520.1:0-20019 GCA_036391175.1 Pseudolabrys sp. | reverse complement strand
TCGGCGCGACCGCCACTTAGCGTGCCTTCGCCAGCTTGACGGAACACGCGCGCAGCCGCCGCGACCGAGGACTCGATCGGGAAACGCTCGGCCGATGAGCCGCCGACATAGCCGTCGAGCCACGGCTCGACTTTGAGAAAGCCCGCGAAGTCCTTAAACTTCGCCAACTCATGAGGCAACCGTTCCGTAATTTGATCGTCGTCGGCCAAGGCGCCGCAGGACTCGCGGCCGCGCTGGCTGCCGCCGAAATGGTGCGCGTCCGTAGTTGGCCGATCGCAGTAACGCTTGTAGACAAGGCTGCCGAAAACGAAGCCGGCGGCAATACTCGCTGGTCGCCCTCATACATGCGCATGGCCTCGCCGACGCATATGGAGGCGACCTTCGTGGCCGACATGCGGGAGGCGACCAAGCGCCAAGGCGATGAGGCCTATTTTGCGCGTCTAGCGGCGGAGGCGCCCGCCACGGTGAAGTGGATCGTTTCAAATGGCATCGAATTCATTCAGCCGACATATTACCTCGCTAAGGGCCCGCCCCGCATTCAGCCGTCTGGCGGCGGCCCCGCCATCATCAAGGAACTGGCACGTGCGGCCCGGCAGGCAGGCGTTGCGTTTCGCTACCGTTGCCCTGTTCGTGAAATCGTAACAGACAACGGCCGCATCACCGGGCTCGCTATCGAGCAGGACAGAGCGCGCGAGATATTATTACCGGCGGACGCTGTCGTGCTGGCCTGTGGCGGCTTTCAGGGCAACGGCGAGATGATGCGTGCGCATTTCGGCGCCCGCGCTACGACCATGCGGTTAATTTCGCCCGGAACCCATTTCAATTCTGGTGACGGTATACGCATGGCCATGCAGCTCTGCGCCGATCTTTCGGGCGATTGGAGTGGCATGCACGCCGAACCAGTTGATGCACGCAGCAAGAATTCCGCGCCAGTAGTACTTGTTTATCCCTACGGGATCGTGATCGATAAAAATGGCCACCGTTTTTTTGACGAAGGCGTCGGCCTCGTGCATCAAACTTGGGAGTGGTTCGCTCGAGACGTTCACTTCAACATGCCAGACTCGATTGCATATGCGATTCTCGATGCCCGACTGTTTGGGATCGCGGACTATCAGCGCGCCA
Source organism: Pseudolabrys sp. (assembly GCA_036391175.1). Classification (GTDB taxonomy): domain Bacteria; phylum Pseudomonadota; class Alphaproteobacteria; order Rhizobiales; family Xanthobacteraceae; genus Pseudolabrys. The sequence goes on along the minus strand of DASWAK010000520.1, from coordinate 18,897 downwards.
TCCGTTCCGAAGTGCCGCCAGTTCGCGCCAACACCCTCACTGAATTGGCGGAATTAATCGGGGTAGACGCCAGCAATTTGGCTGATACGGTCGCGACCTACAACGCCGCTTGTTTGGGTGATGCGAGTAGTTTTGACGCGTCGCGCTGCGACGGGCTTGCGGCAGCACGAACGCTCCAGCCGCCGAAGTCGAACTGGGCGCGCGCCATCAGCATGCCACCGTATTTAGCTTACCCAATGGTCGGCGCCGTCGCGTACACGTTCGGCGGCGTTGCAACGGACACCCGCGCTCGCGTGATGCGCAATGGAGCTCCGATCCCCGGTCTGTTCGCCGCGGGCGAAATTACCGGGCATTTCTATGCGACTGCGCCAAATGCGGTATCGATGCTACGCGCCTTAGTATTTGGAAGGATCGCAGGGCATGAGGCGGTTGAAACTTTGAGACCTAGATGAGTTGGAGCATGTCCGTTTTGGGTCAAAAGCGGACGTGACGCGCTCTAACCGCGATATCTGCTGTCACCCCAATATAAGGCCGCCCGCCATAACGAACTCGCGCTGTTCGTAAATCGTCGGGATGGCGTTGCGTGCGGCCAAGGCAACAACGTGATCGTGCCGCGTGAGGAAGAGCGGGTCAGCGCCCACGAGAAACGCTGGAGGCCGCGATTGGGTCATTGTCGCAAAGGCCGTGTCGATTTCAGCCTCGCTGCTGGCATGCAGAATCTGAACCTGTTGTCCAGCTTCGCTCGCAGCCGCCTGTACTTCCTTGAACTGGGCTCGATACGTCACACATGATACCGTATTGTGCTTCCAATTTTACTTGGGTGGCGCATGCACGATATCTCGGACAAAAGGCCGCCTCGCGCGGTAACTGGCGGCCCGCCACTTGATTTCCAGGAACATTTGCGTTTGCTCGAAGAAACCGGTCTTGTCACTCGCATCGAGAGAGCCATCGATAAAGACCGCGAGTTGCATCCACTGGTCCGCTGGCAATTTCAAGGTGGCCTCGCCGAAGAACAGCGGCGGGCGTTTCTATTCACAAACGTCGTTGATGGCTCGGGAAGGCGTTACGACATTCCGGTTGCCGTCGGCGCTCTTGCTGCCTCTGCGAAAATTTATGCCGTCGGCATGGGCAAGCCTGTCGCCGAAATTGGCCAGGCGTGGACGCAGGCCATCGCGAAACCGATTCCGCCAGTCATTGTCCCGTCCGGCGCGTGCCAGGAAATCGTAATCAAAGGGCCCGATCTGCTAAGGCAGGGCGAAGGGCTTGCTCGGTTACCAGTGCCGATATCGACGCCCGGCTTCGACTCCGCGCCCTACCTCACCGCAACGCTATGCATTACCCGCGATCCCGAAAGCGGCGTACAGAACATGGGGACCTACCGCGGCGCGCTGAAGGCGCAAGACCGCCTTGGCGTGCGCATGTCGTCGCGGCCAGGCGGCGCCGGCGGCTATCTGCATTGGCGAAAATACCAGAAGCGAAAAGAACCGATGCCCTGCGCCATCGTTATCGGCTGCGCGCCCGTGGTCCTGTTCACCGGCCCACAAAAGCTTCCCGTCGGCCAGGATGAGATGGCGGTCGCTGGCGGACTTGCTGGCGCGCCCATTCGCATCGTCAAGGCGGCAAGTGTCGATCTCTACGTTCCCGCCGACGCCGAAATTGTTATTGAAGGCTTGATCGACAGCGAGTTGCTCGAGCCGGAAGGTCCATTCGGGGAAAGTCACGGTCACGTGGCACTCGAAGATTTCAACATGTCGATGAAGGTGATCGCGATCACGCACAAGCGCGCACCGGTCTTTGTCTCGATCATCAGCCAGGTGACGCCCAGTGAGTCGAGCGTGATGAAAAAAGTGGCGTTTGAGCCGATGTTTCTTGCGCATCTGCGCGATCAGTTGGGGGTCCGCGGCATCAAGGCACTCACGATGCACGAGCCTTTTACAAATCTGCGCAAGGTTATCTTCCTGCAATTCGCGCGTGGAACGGCACGAACGGAAGTATGGCGGGGATTGCATGGCGCGGCGTCGCTGCGCGCAGACTGTGGCAAAATCTGCATTGCCGTCAGCGAAGACATTGATCCAGCCAACACCGATGCAATCTTCTGGTCGCTCGCCTATCGCTCCGACCCTGGCGTGGACGTTCATATAGCGCCTTACCGTTCCGCCGGACATGGACCTAAATCGGACGCGCGTGAAGACGCAACCATCCTCATCGATGCCACGCTGAAGCACGACATGCCGCCCCTGGCGTTACCTAAGCGGGAATTTATGGAGCGCGCGTGCATGATCTGGAATGAATTGGGCCTGCCGGCAATCTCGCCACAGTCGCCTTGGCACGGCTACTCGCTCGGGGACTGGGACGAACGCTATGACGTGTACGCCAACCGTGCAGTCGAAGGGCGGTGGGCGGAAAGCGGTGAGGAAACCATGAAACGTCGTCGCGGAGGTCTCATACCGGAAACTCCGGCGCGCAACGTCGAAAGGGCTGCGAAGAAATCCTGAGAGCAATCACCGCACATGATCCGAGTGAAACCAGTTGCGATCCTGATCGCCGCTCTCGCATTCGTCGCACACCTGCCGGCCGAGGCACAGGAAAACTATCCGACGCACCAGATTCGCCTGATCGTAGGTTTCGCGGCCGGATCAAGCGGCGACGTTGCCGCTCGTATCGTCGGTCACAAGGTCGGCGAGCTGCTAGGACAGACGGTGATCGTGGAAAATCGCCCGGGCGCCAGCAGCATGATCGCGACCGACTATGTCGCGCGCAGCGCCAGGGACGGTTACACGCTGTTGTTCGGCACCATCGCCATGACCATCAACCCGATATTGATGCCGAACAAAGCTCCAAACATTGAAAAGGACATGACGCCGATCGTGCTCGTGGGCTCGATTCCCAACATCCTGGTCGTCAACCCGGGCCTCAACGTCAGGGACGTGAAAGAACTCATCGCGCTTGCCAGGCAGAAACCGGATGAGCTGCTCTATGGCGCAGCCGGCCTCGGCAGCGGACCGCATGTGGCGACCGAACTGTTCAAACAGATGGCGGGAATAAGAATGACCGGCGTTCTGTATCCGGGCAGCGCACAAACCGCGATAGATCTTATTTCCGGCCGCATCCAGGTGATGTTTGCGCCCGCGTCCACCGTGCTGGGATTTATCAAGGATGGACGCGTCAAAGCGCTGGCGACGAGTGAAGCCAAACGCGCGAGCGCCGCGCCCGACCTGCCGACGATCGCCGAAGCGGCCCTGCCCGGCTACGCGACCGGTCTCTGGTTCGGCATCCTGGGTCCGGCCGGCATACCGAAGCACGTTGTTGACAAGGTTTCAGAGGCAACGAATGCGGCATTGAGGGATCCGGGCGTGCTCAAGCAGCTTGAGACGCAGGGGCTCAATGCGCTCGGCGGAAGCCCGGATGATTTCACTCGCTTCATCAAAAGCGAGACGCAACGCTGGGTGCGTGTGATGCACGATATCGATGCGGCCAAATCCATTCCGGAAGGCGAGGCACGACCGTAATCGAGCGTCTGTCCAGATCACGATTTCAAGCGTTGTGCCGCGCGGACGAGGAACGGCACGGTCGGTTGGGACGACCTCGGTGGAGCATCGCGGGACATCATTGCGATATATTCATTGACGTTCCGAGCGATGACATCGCGTTGATCGGTACCGGCGCGGGACCTTTGAATGTCTTTCGCAAAGGCAAACAGCATTGCCTGTTCGATCTGTTCCGCTTCGAGCTCGATTTCCTTGACGCGCGCCCTCAGGTTCGCGAATTCGTCCCTATAATCCGCCTTGATCTGCCGGCGCACGCTGCGCAACGGACGCACGACACTGTCATGCCAGCGAGCGACGATCCGGGAAGCTGCCTCGATATCGCTGCGGCTTAGGGCAATCGAGCGGTTCCCGAGCCAGGCACAGAAAAGCAGGATATTGACGTCGAGGCCGAGGGCCTCCTGCAAGGCAAGACACTCGTTGGCAACATCAGATGGTTCATAGACGGCGAGCGAAAAACGCCAGAATTCGTTGTCGTATTGGAGTTCACCACGGTCGCTGTCGCGCGGGCCTTGTTCGACCAAGCTCGTGCCCGCCCGTTACGAACGATCAACCGGTTCACGGCTTTTCAGCCGTTCACGTTCGCCTGTCCAGCGGCGGATCTTTCCGACGTCAATATCAAAAAGTTCGAGGACGCGCGCGAGAGTATGGTCCACCATTTCGTCGATCGAGTTTGGTAAAGCATAAAATGCCGGAACTGGCGGGTAGACGATGGCGCCGGCTTCGGTCACCGTCGCCATATTACGGATATGACCGATATGCAGAGGCGTTTCCCGCAGCATGAGGACCAGGCGCCGGCGCTCCTTCAAGACAACATCGCCTGCGCGCGAAATCAGGTTTGCCGTGTTTCCAGTGGCGATTTCCGCCATGGTTTTGATCGAACATGGTGCGATCACCATGCCGCGCGTGCGGAATGAACCGCTGGCGCAAGCCGCACCAACGTCATTGTTGGAATGCACGACAGTGGCCAGGGACGTGACGTAGGTAAGCGTCAGACTGGTCTCGTAAGTAAGCGTCATCCGGGCGGCGCGCGAGACGATCAGATGGGTCTCGATATTGCAGGCGCGCAGCAGTTCCAGCAGCCTGACCCCATAGATCACGCCCGATGCACCGGTGATTCCGATAAGCAACGGTGTATTCGATGCTTTGATCGCGATATGTTTCATAGGCCGCACATGAGAATTGAAACTACCACGAGTATTTCCTATGGCCGGCATTGCAGCAAGGCATTTGGCAGTGGCGCGCTGCCCGCCAACCAAACGATGGTTGGTTTTTCGCGGATTTTGCAGTCAACTGGGCGGCTGATGCTAGCCTTGCGCCTTCGAGACTAATGACCGAGCAAACTGCGAAATTCCGCTTCATTGGTCAGCCCCTGCCGCGCACCGAAGATGCACGGCTTCTAACAGGGCGCGGTCAATTCAGCGACGACTTTAGTTTCCCAAGCCAGACCTATGCAGCAATGCTGCGTTCGCCGCACGCCCATGCCCGTATCGTACGTGTCGACACATCCGCCGCAAAGAATATGCCTGGCGTTCTCGGCGTGTTCACCGGCGCGGATTGCCTCGCCGATAATCTTGGTGCGATCCCGCACGACCCACTGCCGAAAACAAAATACGACATGAAGTTGCACGGCCCCGGCGGCAGCGACGTTTTCTTCGGCCCGCATCTGCTGCTGCCGGCCGACAAGGCGCGCCACGTCGGTGAAGCGGTTGCGATGGTCGTCGCCGAAACCCTGAATCAGGCGCTCGATGCTGCTGAAGCGGTCGAGGTTGCCTATGAAACCTTGCCTTGCGTCTTGCATGCCGAAGACGCCATGCAGCCGAACGCGCAGACCGTCTGGGATGAGGTGCCCGACAACGTCCTGGTCGACACCTATTTCGGAAATGCCGCCGAAAGCGAGAGGATCATGGCGACCGCTGCGCATGTCGTGGCAAAGGAGTTTCATGTCGGTCGCGTGACCGGAGCGCCGATAGAGCCGCGCGCGGCGGTGGGACACTACGATAAAGCTGAAGGACGCTACACGATTTATGCCGGCAGCGGCGGCGCGGTGCGACAAAAGCGCGAGCTTGCTGCCGTGCTCGGAATTGATCCCGAACGAATTCGCGTACTGTCTTACGACGTCGGCGGCAACTTTGGTACGCGCAATCGCGTCTATGTCGAATTTGGCCTTGTGCTGTGGGCCGCCCGCAAGCTAGGCCGTCCGGTAAAGTATACCGCCACGCGCTCGGAATGTTTTGTCAGTGATTACCAGGGCCGCGACCTGGTGGCAAAATTCGAACTTGCCCTCGATGAACGCGGACGGTTTTTGGCTCTGCGCGCGACGAACATCAGCAATGTCGGCGCGCGTTGCGTTTCGCTGTCACCGCTGAGCAAAGGAGCCGGATTAATCACCGGTAGCTACGATATTCCGGTGGCGTCGCTGCGGGCCATGGCGGTCTTCACCAATACTGTGCCGACCCAAGCCTATCGCAGCTCCGGTCGTCCGGAGATTACCTTCGCGATCGAAAGGCTGATCGACATCGCGGCCAACCGGCTCGGCATTGACCGCGTCACGTTGCGCCGGCGCAATTTAGTGCGGCCCCAGGCGATGCCTTACCGTAACGCCGTCGGCATGCTCTACGACAGCGGGCGCTACATCGAGAACATGGATCTTGCAATCCGCTTGGCCGATTGGGACGGATTCAAAGCACGTCGGCGCGACGCGAAAAAACGCGGCAAGCTTCTCGGGCGGGGTCTTGCCAATTACGTCGAGTCCTCGATCGGCTCGCCGAAGGAGCAAACCCGCATCGCGATCTCGGCGGAGCGTGGCGTCGAGGTCGTTATCGGCACCCAGCCGGCAGGACAGGGCCACGAAACCAGCTTTGCCCAAGTGGTGGCTGACTTGATTGCGGTCCCGGTCGAGAAGGTACGCATCATTTTGGGCGATACCGACGTGGTGAAGGCCGGGGGCGGCACCCACTCGGGGCGCTCCATGCGCCATGCCGCCACCGTGTTTTCGTTGGCGGCCATCGAGTTGATCGCCAAAGGCAAGCATGCCGCCGCGGTTATTTTCGGTGCGGCGCCGGATCGCGTTGAATTTAACGACGGCCGTTTTACCGTGCGCGACAGCAATCGCAGCTTCGACTTTCTCGAACTCGCCCAGGAAATGACTCGTCACCCCATGACGGGCGATCTGGCGTCAGGCCTTGTGGTCGTCACCAACAACGAGATGCACGATCCGGTTTTTCCCAACGGTTGCGCGATCTGCGAAATTGAGATCGATCCACTGAGCGGCAGCCTGCAGGTGATCCGCTACACCTCAGTGGACGATGTCGGGCGTTGCATCAACCCGCTAATTGTCGACGGGCAAACGCACGGCGCGATCGTGCAGGGTATTGGTCAGGCGCTGTGGGAGCAATGCGTCGTTGAGCCTGCTTCCGGGCAGCCGCTGTGCGGCTCGTTCATGGACTACGGGATGCCGCGCTCCGATGCGGTGCCCTCGTTCGTCACCAAGATCGTCGAGGTCCTGTCGCCGACCAACCCGCTCGGCATCAAGGCGGGCGGCGAAGGCGGCACGACGGCAGCGCCTGCGGTAATCGTCAGCGCCGTCATCGACGCACTCGTCCCTTACGGCATTGACGACATCAAAATGCCGGTTACGCCCTATCGCATCTGGCAGGCGATCCAGGGCCGCAAGCACGCAACAGCAAAATAAAGGGCCTTCCTTGCAACAGGCGTAGGATCGCTTCAGTCTAGGCGTACGAGAAAACGGGGAGTGAAATGGCCAACACAAAACGCATCGGCTTTTGTCTGGTCGTGATTGCGCTTGCGCTGAATGCTGCGCCAGCGCTGGCGCAAGGTCTCGCCAGCAAAACCGTGAGGATTGTCGTGCCTTATGCCGCCGGCGGCACCGGCGATGTGGTCGCACGCGTTGTCGGTCAGGAAGTCACACAGAAGACAGGGCAATCGATTGTGGTCGAAGACAGGCCCGGCGCGAGCTCGATTGTCGGCACCGAATTTGTGGCGCGGGCGACCCCAGACGGCACCACCATCTTGCTGGTCGAAAACCCGTTCATCCTAAGCGCGATTCTGTTCCCCGGTCATTATGACGTGCTGAGCAATTTCGAGCCGCTATGTTATATCGCCGCGACGCCGGCGGTGCTCGCCGTCAGCAGCCAATCCGATATTCACACGCTGGCCGATTTTCTCAAGCGCGCACAATCCAAACCAGGCGCCGTGTCCTACGGCAGCACCGGGCCAGCCTCGATTGTTCACATCGCCGGCGAACTTCTCAAGCGCGACGCCAAGGTTGACATGACCTATGTGCCCTACCCGGGCTCGCCGCCGGCAATGAATGCGACGCTGTCCGGCACCATCACCGCCGTGGTCGCCAATTATTCCGATCTCAAGGGACAGATTGACGCCGGTGCGCTGCGGCCGATCGCGGTTCCGGCGAAAAAGCGCGTTCCGGCCTTGCCGAACGTACCGACGCTGGCCGAAAAGGGCTTTACTGATCTCGACGCCGCGGTGTGGTTCGGCTTTGTGGCGCCCGCCAAGACGCCGAAGGAAACACTGGCGCAACTCTCGCGATACATATCCGACGCGGTCAAGACGCCAGCCGTCGCCGATCGGCTCAAGAGTCAGGGAATGTTTATCAACCTTTTCTGCGGCACGGAGTTCGGGAATTTCCTGGCCGATCAAAAAACCACCTATACACAGCTCACGCGCGAGTTTGAAATCAAGCCGTAAGACGCAACAAGCGCTGCCGAGACGTGGCAAGTCGCCCGTTCGCCGACTATGTGACGGTGCCCAACCGGCGGGAGGAATAAGGAATGACTGCAGCGCCGCGCAATTATCCGGATTTGCACGAGCATCTTGCCACGCTAGAGGCGCGCGGCCTGTTGCGCCGAATCGACCGACAAATCGACAAGGACGCGGAATTGCACCCGCTGGTGCGCTGGGAGTTCGTCGGCGGCATCGACGAGGCCCAGCGCAAGGCCTTCCTATTCACCAACATCACAGACGGGCTCGGCCGTCACTACGACATTCCGGTCGTGGTCGGCGCGATTGCCGCCAATCCGGATATCTACAGCGTCGGCATGCAGGCGCCACTATCCGAGATTCAGGCAAAATGGGATCACGCGATTGCCAATCCGATCGCGCCACGGCTCGTCAATGAGGCGGTCTGCCACGAGGTGGTCATCGAAGGCGAGGCACTCAAAGGCGAAGGCAGAGGACTCGACCGGCTTCCGATTCCAATCTCGACGCCCGGCTTCGACAGCGCGCCGACCTTGACCGCGACCAACGTCATCACGCGCGACCCCGAAACCGGGGTGCAGAACATGGGCACCTATCGCGCTGCGCTTAAGGCGCCAGATCGGCTGGTCGTGCGCATGGCGACGCGCGTCGGCGGCGCCGGCGGCTACCAGCATTATCTCAAGTATCAGCAGCGTCACGAGCCGATGCCCTGCGCCATCGTGCTCGGCTGCCCGCCTTACGTCGCTTTCATGGGGCCCCAGAAATTGCCGATCGGCGTCGACGAGATCACGGTGGCCGGCGGGCTCGCAGGCGGGCCGATTAATATTGTGCGCGCGCGCACGGTCGATCTCACAATCCCGGCCGAATCGGAACTCGTCATCGAGGGCTTGATCGACACCGAATATCTCGAACCGGAGGCGCCTTTTGGCGAATCGCACGGCCATGTCGCGCTCGAAGAGTTCAACATGCCAATGCGTGTGACCGCGATCACCCACCGCAAGAACCCGATCGTTCCGTCCTATATCAGCCAAGTGGCGCCCAGCGAATCGAGCGTGATCAAACGCGTCGCCTACGAGCCGCTATTCACCTCGCACCTACGCAACACGCTCGGTGTCCGCGGTGTCAAGAAGGTGGCGCTGCATGAGCCTTTGACCGGGTTGCTACGCGTCATGGTGGTCACGCTCGAAAAGGGCACCTCGCGCACCGAAGTGTGGCGCGCGCTTCACGGCGCGGCCTTCTTCAAGGGGGATTGCGGCAAGATCTGCATCGCCGTTAACGAGGACATCGACGTCGACAACGCCGACGCGTTGTTGTGGGCGATGGCCTATCGCATGAACCCGGTCAAGGACGTGCAGATTGTCCCGCATCGCGGTCAGGGTCACGGGCCCAAACGCGAGCACGATCAGGAGGAGGATTCGACCCTGCTGATGGACGCCACCATGAAAGGCGACATGCCACCGCTGGCCTTGCCGAAAAAGGAATACATGGAACGCGCCAAGGCGATATGGCAGGAGCTCGACCTCGGCCCGCTGCAGCCGCAGCCCCCGTGGTTCGGCTATTCGCTCGGCGACTGGCTTCCACAATGGGACGAGGCGGCCAAGCGCGCGGCGCAGGGCCGTTATCTCGACAATGGCCGGATCAGCGAAAAGCTGCGCCGCAAGGGACTCAAGCCCGAGACCAAGTATCGGCCGGACAAGGAACCCGGCGGCAAAGCCGGAAAAATCGGATGATTAGCGTGGTGTTCGATCACGTTTGTTCTTGCTTGGTTGCTGCGTATCGTTGGTCATTCATTGGTCAGACCACAGCGACGCCGACCACTTATCCGTGACCGGGGGAAAGATTCTTGAAACTTGCACTTTTTCAGACGTTGGCCAACGGCGACGTTTTGCCTGGCCTGCTCACCGAGTGCGGTATCGTCGATATCTCCGCGGCGGTCCGCAAAAATTATACGCCTCAACTGGTGATGCAGGGCATCATCGACGATTTTGAAAAACTGCGGCCCGCGCTTGAGAAACTCGCCAGGGACGCGGTTGCGATTCCGCTTGAAACGGTCCGTCTGCGGCCGCCGCTACCGCGCCCGGGGAAAATTCTGGCGTGCATCGCAAACTACTGGGAGCACGCGCAGCGTGAGGCCCGCCCGCTCAACATGTTCATGAAGAATCCCGACGCGGTGATCGGGCCGGGAGATACCATCACGCTACCGGAATTCACGGTACCGTGGATCTTCATGCACGAGGCGGAGCTTGCGCTGGTCATCAAAGGACCCGCCAAGATGGTGAAGGCCAAAGACTGGAAGAATGCCATCTTCGGTTACACCACGATGATCGACGTATCTGCCCGAGAACAAGGCCGCCGCACCTGGCCGGCGACGCCGCTAACGAGCTGGCTCGGCAAATCATTTGATACCTTTGCGCCGATCGGCCCCTGCATCGCGACCGCCGACGAGATCAAGAACCCGAACGACCTGATCGTGCGCTTCTGGAATGATGGTCAGCTGCGCCACAACTACAGCACCGATGACATGGAACATCGGGTGCCAGAGCTTGTCGAGTTCGCTACGATGGTGATGACTATGAATTCGGGGGATCTCATTGCCTGCGGCACCAACCACGAGGGCCTCGGGGCGCTTCAGGACGGCGAGACGGTCGAGATCGAGATCCAGAACATCGGCAAGATGACGCTGAAGGTTTCCGATCCACTGAAAAGAAAATGGGAACGCGGCATCTACATGGGCGCCGATTCCACCAACCCCGAGGCGGTCAAACGCCATCGCCCGGCAAATGCTTGAGATCATGTCAGCGGGGCTGCCTATGGGCGCGAAAAGCGAAATTCGAGACGGAATGCGCATCGACTGGGACGTTCCCATCACCATGGACGGCGGCGTCGTCCTCCGCGCCGATATTTTCCAGCCGACAGCCGCCGGCAGATACCCCGTCATTTTGAGCTACGGCCCTTATGCCAAGGGCCTGTCGTTCCAGGAGGGTTACAAAGGCAATTGGGCGCGGCTCGTGAAAGCCGCGCCCGAGGTGCTGGAAGGGTCGAGCAACAAGTACCAGAACTGGGAGCTGGTCGATCCGGAGAAATGGGTGCCGGACGGCTATGCCTGCCTTCGCATCGACTCCCGCGGGGCCGGCCGTTCGCCTGGCTACCTTGACGTGTGGTCCGAACAGGAGACGCAGGATCTCTACCAATGCGTCGAGTGGGCGGGCACGCAGCCCTGGAGCACCGGAAAGGTCGGCATTAACGGCATTTCCTATTACGCGATGAACCAGTGGACGGTCGGCGCGCTGCGGCCCCCTCACCTTGCCGCGATGTGCATCTGGGAAGGCTCATCCGACTACTACCGCGAACTTTGCCGCCACGGCGGCATCCTCAGCGATTTCCTCAGCAGCTGGCACCCGCGGCAGGTTGCGAGCGTGCAGCACGGGGTCGGCTCGCGTGGCGCAAAAAGCATCGTGACGGGTGAATTCGTGGCTGGACCGGAGACGCTGCCGCAGGAAGATCTCGCCAAGAATTGTGCCGATACGCCCGGCGAAGCGAAACGCCGGCGCCTGTTCGATGATTATTACAAGGCGCGCATCGCCAAATTCGAGGACATCGAGGCGCCGCTGCTCTCCGCCGGCAACTGGGGCGGCATGGGCCTGCACACGCGCGGCAACTTCGAGGGCTGGCTGCGCGCCGGTTCGAAGCAGAAATGGCTCGAAGTCCACGGCGACACGCACTTCACTCATTTCTACAGCAAGTACGGCGAGGCGCTGCAGAAACGATTCTTCGGCCACTTCCTCAAGGGTGAGAACACGGGGTGGGACAAGCAGCCCCGCGTTTCGCTCAATATCCGCCATCCTGGTGAAAAATTCGTGCTGCGCGCCGAGAACGAGTGGCCGCTCGTACGCACGCAATGGACGAAATATTTCCTGCAGCCGGACGGGAAAACCCTGAGCCCGGACGTGCCATCACGGACGGCGGCGCTGAGCTATGAAACGACGGGCGATGGGCTCACCTTCTCAACGCCGCCGCTGGCAAAGAATCTGGAGATCACGGGCCCGGTCGCGGCGAAGTTATGGCTCTCGTCGGAGACGACCGACGCCGACCTGATCCTCGCGTTGCGCGTGTTCGATCCCGAAGGCAAGGAAGTGACCTTCATCGGCTCAAACGATCCGCGCACGCCGGTCGGTCTCGGCTGGCTGCGGGCGTCGCATCGCAAGCTCGATCCGAAGCTTTCGACGCCCTACCGGCCCTGGCACACGCACGACGAGGAGTGGCCGCTCAAACCCGGCGAGCCGGTCGAACTCGATGTCGAGATCTGGCCGACGTCGATCGTGGTGCCGCAAGGCTATCGGCTCGCGCTCACGGTGCGCGGCAAAGACTACGAGGTCGATGGCCGCGACATCGCCTTGCCGAACGCGCCCTATCCGATGAAGGGCGTCGGACCCTTCCTGCACATCGACAAGGACGACCGGCCCCCAGCAATATTTGAGTGCCGCAATACGTTACATTTCGCCGCCGGCCGGCAGCCCTACCTCTTGTTGCCGATCATTCCTGCGGCGTAAGCTTCCTGAAAATAAAACCCGGGAGGAACAAGCAATGAGGCGCGCTTTCGCTCTCGCGTTGACCGTTGTCAGCCTTTTCATTCTCGTCACACCGGGATGGGCTCAGCCCTATCCAAGCCGGAACGTCACCATCATCGTGCCCTACCCGGCCGGTGGGCCGACCGACCAGGTCGCGCGTGTCCTGGCCCAGGCACTGTCCGACAAGCTCAAGCAAAATTTCATCGTCGAGAACATCAGCGGCGGCAGCACCACGATCGCGACCGGACGCGTCGCCCATGCGGCGGCGGACGGATACACGTTGCTCCTACACAATCTGCAGATTTCAGCGAACGTCGCGCTCTACAAGAACGTAAATTACGACACCGAAAAAGATCTCGTCCCGATTATCTTCATCAACAATAACCCGCTGGTGCTGGTTGGGCGTAAGACGCTTGAGCCGAACACGCTCACCGAGCTTCTCGACCTGATGAAGAAGCAGACTTTGAAGGCGGCAACGCCGGGCGTCGGCGCGACCGGCCATCTCGCCACGTCGCTGCTCGCGCAGGAGGCCAAGGTCAAGGTCGACCTCATCCCCTATCGCGGTGCCGCGCCCGCCTTGCAGGACGTCACCGGCGGCCATGTCGATCTGTTCTTTGCAACACCGCAATCCGTGGTGCAGCAGATCAAGGCCGGGCAGATGAAAGCCTACGGCATCACCGCAAAGGAAAAGTCGCCGGAGTTGCCGACCGCCGACAGCTTCGTGAAGGCATTCGGACCGAAGCTGGAGATCCTGTACTGGCATGCGCTGTTCGCGCCTGCCGGAACGCCGGACGACGTCATCAACAAGCTCAACGCGACGCTTCAGGAGATCATTTCCGATCCGGCGATCGTCAAATCCTGGGCCGATACCGGCGTGACGCCGTACCCGAATGATCAACGCTCGGTCGCAGCCGCTCGCGCCTTGCTCAAGAGCGAGATCGCACGGTGGGGCCAGGTCGTCCGCGACAACAACATCCAAGGGCCGATGTAGAGTCCGTCACTTGCCCGGCTGCAGCACCAGTTCGAGCCAGTCCCACATATAGGCCGAGCAGATGCTCTGGTTGTCGATCTGGCAGTGGTGATAGCCGCCTTCCTCGCGGGTGAAAATCTTCATTGTCTTTTCCCTCGATCCGACGGCATCGAAGCATTTCTGCGCCTCGCTCAAGGGAATCTGCTCGTCGCCGTCGCCGTGAAGCATCAGGAAGGGGCAGCTGATTTTCTGCACGACGCCGTCGAGCTTGAACGGTTCGAGGCGCTTGAGCACGTCCTCCTGTGATTTTACGTTGAGCACCCAAGCAATGTGCTGGTGCGCGACCGAGAGCGATGGGGTGTCCGCGCGGGCCAGGCGCTCGAAACGGTCGCGCCATATTTTCTGGTAGTCCCACTGAGCGCCCCAGGCGAGGCAGCATGCAAAGCGCTTTTCGAACGCGGCCGCGCGCGGCGCGTAATAGCCGCCGAGGCTGATCGCCATCACGCCAATGCGCTTGGCATCGACCTCCGGCCGCGATGTGAGGTAATCAAAGACCGGCGTGGCGTAATGCTCGGTATCGTGGCGCAGATACAGACCGCGGAAACGGATGCTTTCGCCGTTGCCGGGGCCGTCCACAATAAGGCACGCGATGCCGCGCGCGGCGAGGTCGGCAATGCCCTTGAAATATTGAATTTCCTTGGTGACATCGAGCCCGTCGAAAAAGACGACCGCCGGCACCTTGCCGGTGGCGTTCGTCGGCTCGGCATGGACATAGATGGCCGACAGGCTCGTGCCCTCATAAGGAATTTCTACGTGCTCCATGCGCGGCCGCTTTAGGTATTTCGCCGCGTCCCGGAAGCACACAACGCCGAGCATATAGGCGTCGAGCCCGTCCTTGCTCTTCGGCTGCAGGAAGCGCTCGCCGACGTGATAATAGGCGCTTGCGCGGCGCAGGTATTGCGCGCCGCTTGTCGTGTATCCTTCCGCGATGCGTTCGCGGCCGGTGTCTTCCACCTTGCGTGCTTCGCGCGACCATTCTCGGAACCATGCGTCGTCGTCGCCGACGCGGTTTTTCAACCGCAGGCCGATCCGGTTGACCTCGCCGATTTCCGCCCCGCCCCACGGCGCCATGTTGAGGCCGATCAGGAGACCATGCGACCAGCGGTAGTTTTCAGGAAAATAGGTGAAGGACAGTTCTTCCAACCGGCTATCCATACGACGGTTCACTCGCGCCGCCTCACTCACCCCGAGGCCAAGAAACAAGACATCGTACCAATTCAATCTGGCAAACTGGAAGGGGTGGCGTGACGGCGGCCAATGTCCGCTTTGGGTCATTAGCGGACATTGCGACAAGCTAATGCGATGTCCGCTTCACCCCCGTCGGCGGCTCATGCGCGGCACCCTTGGCTTTTAGAACGTGAGAAGTTGTTACGCTACGGCTTCGGCGTCCGGCACTCGCTCTGCTAGCTTCAGCGCGTTTGGAGACGTAATGTTGAAATCCAGCTGTAGTCGACCCCAATTCATTTGAGCGGGAGAAGGCGATGTCGGGTCTAAAGGGAGCGCACATTCGTATCCGCCGTTCTGCCGGCATACTGGTCTTTTTGCTCATGTGCGGGCCGGTCATGGCTCAGTCTCAAAAAATTGGCGACCCACCAGAATTTAGCAATATACGTCTTGTTGGGTTCAATGATCTTCAAGGTCGCTCCGCCTACCAACCAACGATCCACCGTCAGGGCGACCGCTGGATCGCCTATATCGGTCATCACGGCGGCACCGACGCGCTGCCGAAGCCGGTCAATCCGCTCACCGGGCAGCCGGAGTTCAACGGAACCTCGATCCTCGACGTTACCGATCCCGCCCACCCTAAGTATCTCGCCCATATTCCGGGCCAGGAAGGGACCTATGAAAGAGGCGGCGCACAGATGGTACGCGTTTGCGACGGCCGGAGCCTTCCCAAGGGCGATCCGAACGCGGTCTACATGCTGCGAACGTTCGGCGGGCAGGCGCACGAAATCTGGAACGTTGCCGATCCCGCCCACCCGGCGCTCATCACCCGCATTGAAGGAGTGCGCGACACTCACAAGAACTGGTGGGAGTGCGACACCGGCATCGCTTATCTCATTTCCGGTGCCCCGGGATGGCGTGCCAAGCGGATGACATTGGTCTACGACCTCAGCGATCCCGCCCACCCGATAAAAATCCGCGAGTTCGGACTGCCCGGCCAGGAACCAGGCTCAACCGGCAACGTGCCGACCGATTTGCACGGGCCAATCTCGACCGGGCCGGCCGGCAACCGCATCTACTTTGGCTACGGAACTAATAAGGGCGGAACGTTGCAGATCGTTGACCGCGATAAACTGCTCAATGGGCCGAAGGAGCCGACGCCGGAAAATCTGCGCTATCCCGAGGTCGGCCGGCTCGTCATGTCGCCCTTCAATGGAGCGCATACTACCTTCCCAATGCCCAAGATGCCGATTGCAGAGTTCGCCCACGATAAGAACGCCACGCGCGACATCGTGATGATCGTCGACGAAGAAATCCTCAATGAGTGTCAGGAGCCGCGCCAGATGGTGTGGTTCGCCGACGTCACGGTGGAGGCGAAGCCGGTGATGATCTCCAGCTACACCGTACCGGAAGAAAGCGGTCATTTCTGTGATCGTGGAGGACGCTTCGGCTCCCACTCGTCGAACGAGAGCATGGCCCCAATCTTCTATAAAAAGCTCGCCTTCATCACATTTTTCAACGCGGGCGTACGCGCGCTTGACGTGCGCGATCCTTATCATCCGAAAGAAGTAGGCTACTTCATCCCTCCAATCACCGCTGCTACAGACCAACGCTGCGTCAAGGTCGACGGCCAGAACAGATGCAAGACCGCGATCCAGAGCAACAACGTCGAGACCGACGAGCGCGGCTACATCTACGTTGTTGATCGAGCCAACACGGGCCTACACATCCTCGATCTGACCGGAGAGGCGCGGCGTATCGCGGGCCTGCCGTAAGACGCAGGTAAGGTAAATTACCGTCACCGTAATTCGGCGTCTGGTGGCCGCTCAGGGTGCCACCTTTGTTGGCCCGGATTTCCAGCAGCATTAATCGTAAGCCTGTGTCGGCTCGAGGCACCAACTTGGTGCGTATGCCGCCCGAACGACAGTGTCAATTTCGCGCTATGGCTATGCCACCTTCTCAGTGAGATGACGGAACATGGCGCGGCGCGCCTCATCGTCCATCTCAGTCTTGAACTTATGCTTATCTCTTAGTCCGACCGCGCGCTGCGCCGCCGGTCGCACACTGATCTGGTCGACTAGCCGCTTCAGATTCGGGAATTTTGCCCACGCTGTTTCGCCGAGAACCGTAGGCATTAGTCGTGCCCAGCCCCAGACGGCCATGTCGACGATAGTGTAAGTGTCATCCAGCATGTAGCTTTGCTTGGCTAGGCGCGCATCGAGAATCCCGAAATGGCGTTGCGCCTCGTACATATACCGATTGATAGCGTAAGGAATCTTCTCGGGCGCGTAATTGCGGAAATGTACCGACTGGCCGGCGAACGGACCGACGCCGCTGGCGACGAACATCAGCCAAGACAGGAGTTCAGCGCGCATTTTCGCTGTATTTCCGGACAGAAATTTTCCGGTCTTCTCGGCGAGATAAAGCAGAATCGCGTTGCTGTCGAACACCGTAACGTCGCCGTCGACGATCGCCGGTACCTTGGCGTTCGGATTGATCGCAAGATATTCCGATTTGTGCTGATCGCCCTTGCGGGTATCGACCGGAATTGGCTCATAGGGCAGCCCCGCCTCTTCCAGGAAGAGGGCGACCTTCATCGGATTGGGGGCACCACTATAGTAGAATTTCAGCATCGTCCGTCCTCGTTAATCCGTTCTCCCGTCATGTTGACCGCTTAGCTCGCGACTGTCGAGGCCCAACCCCAACCCGATTTGAGTGTAACCACTCAAACTATTCAGCTACCCTGCGGACATGGGATCACTTCGTCCGTGTACGACCCTGCTATTTCACCGGGAATAGAAGCGCGACCGAGGTTCGCAATTTTACAATGCACATATCGATAGCGGCGATCGCCTCAGCGTGATTTTTCAGAAAAGTCTTCCAAGTTTGCGACGGCGGATTCTGACAACGCACCATGTATTTCGAGACCGTCGACTGCGTCACCTATTTAACAATCCAATTCCGGATCGACCTCTCGTCTTGTAAGCATCGAACTCAAGGCCGCAAAAACAGGGCAAATGATTCAATATCGCTCGAACAAGGCGCGCCGCGTTCCATAATCTCGCATTATGCGAATTCGCGGTTCAAGTCACCAATCAAGACCAATCGTTTTTGGTAAATCGGCACTTCTTAGCTCCACGAGAAATCGTCGGACGCCTGGCCTAGTCGGCATCGGGGGTATGGTGCCGCTTAGAACAAGGCCAAGCCGCGACCATGGCGGTCACTGCGGTCTGGTGAAAATTGTTGGGATGTTGCTCCGGATGGCTCTTTAGATAAGCCGTAATGGAAAGGATCATTTGGGCAAGAATGCCTTTACTGTCTCGGAGAATATCGGGCGGCGGACACACAGCAAATTCAGGCTTTAAAAATGGCTCGAGTTTCATAATTGCCGTTACAGCCCCAAAGCATGCCGAGGCTTGTCGTAACTGCTTAGCGGCATCTTCTGAATCTGCCGTCGGACGCTTGCCTTGAACGATATCGGCGGCTGCCAAGCAACTGGGGTAAAATGCAGTCCCGCTAGTCGCGTCGCTTTGGGCATGTACTTGCGTTCCAATGAAGACTGCGCCAACAACTCCGATCCATCGTTTCATCCGTCGTACCCTGTAGGTTGCGTTGCGCGATCGCCGCGGATAACCACAATCAAAGGCCGTCGCTAGTTAACGACCTCATCGAGCGTAATCCATTTCTGCTCAGAAACGCTGCGGTAGCATGCTTCCGCCAATTGTACGTCGCGAATGGCGGCGGAAAGATCGGAAACCAACGGCGCATCCATTGCGACGTGACGAATAAAATTCTCCCATCCAATCCGATAGGAATTGATGTAGGTGCTTGTGGCGGTCACTTCTTTCCATTC
>DASWAK010000519.1:0-2160 GCA_036391175.1 Pseudolabrys sp. | reverse complement strand
GCCTTCAGGTGGCGAGCCTTCTTATCCACCGCAGGAAAGGGAAACCCGCCGGGATTGCGCCCGGCGGGTATTTCTAAACTGGGAAATCTGTATGCTTCCAGCCTAGACCGAACTTTTCACTGTCTTTGACTTGATAACTGAGTCGGGACAGGGCTTTGGGTAATTTTTCTTCGCAACGGCGTGTCCATGTAACCCTCTTGCGCTCGGCCGCGAACAGTGATTCCTGCGGCCATGTTCATCGATACCATTCCCAACCGGAAATCGCCGCCAGCGGTTCTCTTACGTGAGAGCTATCGCGAGGGTGGGCGTGTAAAGAAGCGCACGCTGGCGAATTTGTCGAAGCTGCCGCAGGCGTTGATCGATGGGATTGCGGCGCTGCTCGAAGGCGGCAAGGTCTCGGGCAGACGCGCGGCAGAACCCGGCTTCGAGATTGTTCGCAGTTTACCGCACGGTCATGTGGCTGCGGTGAAGGCCATGATTGGCAAGCTCGGGCTCGAGCGAACGTTGCAAGGCCGCTCTGGCGTCGACAAGCGCGTGCGCAATCTGATTGAGGCGATGATCATTCAACGGATCATCGCGCCGGGATCGAAGCTCGCCTTCCACCGCGCGCTGGCGCCGCCGACGGCGACCTCCAGCCTGGCGCTGTCGGTCGGTCTCATCGATATCGCCGAGCGCGAGGTGTACGCCGCGCTCGACTGGCTGATTGAGCAGCAAACGCGCATCGAGGCGGGGCTGGCCCAGAGGCACCTCGCCGGCGGCACCTTGGTGCTTTACGACGTGTCATCGAGCTACATGGAGGGCCGCTGCTGCGCGCTGGCCAAGCCCGGCTACAGCCGGGATCATCGGCCCGACCGTCCGCAGATCGTATACGGATTGATGTGCGCAGCGGACGGCACGCCCGTGGCCGTCGAGGTGTTCGAGGGCAACACCAGCGACCCGCAGACTATCCGAGAGCAGATCGACAAGATCAAGCGTCGTTTCAAACTGTCCCACGTGGCGCTGGTCGGCGACCGCGGCATGGTCACGTCGGCGCGGATCAGCGAGGAGCTGGCGCCAGCCGGGCTCGACTGGATTAGCTGCCTCAGGGCACCGCAGATCGCCGCACTCGCCAGTGACACCGGGCCGTTGCAGCTCTCCCTGTTCGACGAGCGCGATCTGGCAGAGATTACCTCCCCCGACTTTCCCGGCGAACGGCTCGTCGCTTGCCGCAATCCGGCGCTGGCCGAGGAACGGGCGAGGAAGCGCGAGGAGCTTCTGCAGGCAACGGAACGTCGGCTGACGCGCGTTGCGCATGCGGTGCGGCGCAAGCCCGCAAAGCATGATGCCGGTGTGATCGGGCTCGCGGTCGGAGCCGTGATCGACAAACACAAGATGAAGAAGCACTTCGCGGTCGATATTGCCGACGGCCGCTTCACGTTCCACCGCAGGCAGGAGGAGATCGCAGCCGAGGCACGGCTCGACGGCGTCTATGTGATCCGCACCAGTCTGCCGGCGGATAAAATCGGTTCCGAGGCGGCAGTGGCGGCATACAAGAACCTGGCGCTGGTCGAGCGGGCCTTCCGCACGCTGAAAGGTGTCGATCTACAGGTGCGGCCCGTGCACCACTGGCTCGGACATCGCGTGAAAGCGCACGTGTTTCTGTGCATGCTGGCCTACTACGTCGAACACCACATGCGTAACGCGCTGGCGCCGATCCTGTTCGCTGATCATCAGCCGCAGGCCCGCGAGCGCCCCTCGATCGTAGCGCCTGCACAGCCATCCCCAGCGGCCATCGAAAAGCGCACCAAACGCCACACCGCCGACGGGACCCCAATCATGGCCTGGCACGATCTGATCGCTCAGCTCGGCACACTGACGATCAACGAGGTGGCGCTGCCGCTCGGCGAGCGCCGCACAATCCAGATGCTTGCCCGTCCAACGGCCCTGCAGGAGCAGGCTTTCGCTCTGCTCGGCGTGCCGCTCCCTCGTGTCCAGTAGTCGACCGCATGAGCGAAAAAGAATGCGAGTCGGATCAGGCGGTTACGCGTCTGCCAAGTGAAAAGTTCGGTCTAATCAAGCTGTCCTTCGTTTCTTGTCCGATTGCTTTGTACCCAGCTAGTTCGGCGGCCGAGCGGGTGTCATTCCGGCAGGTGAATAAACGGACCGGCCACCGCTTGCGGC
>DASWAK010000518.1:0-21835 GCA_036391175.1 Pseudolabrys sp. | reverse complement strand
CGCCGCGGCAATCAGTTCGGCATGATCGGCATGACCATCGCCGTGCTAACTACGCTTGGCGCGCATCCGCCAACGGATGGACTGTCCTGGGGACTAGTGCTCGGCGGCATTGCCATCGGCGGCGGCATCGGCGCGGTGATCGCGCGCCGCGTGCCGATGACCTCGATGCCGGAGCTGGTCGCCGCCTTCCATTCGCTGGTCGGCATGGCGGCGGTGCTGGTCGCTGCGGGCGCTTTCTATGCCCCCGCGGCCTTTGATATCGGCACCCACGGCCATATCCATGGCGCCAGCCTCATCGAAATGTCGCTCGGCGTTGCCATCGGCGCCGTCACCTTCACCGGCTCGGTGATTGCGTTCCTGAAACTGTCTGGCCGTATGAGCGGCAAGCCGATCACGTTGCCCGGCCGGCACGTCCTCAATCTCGCGCTCGCCGCCGGTTTGATCTTCTTTGTCTATGGCTTCTTCGTCTCGCAAAGTGCGATGGACTTCTGGATCATCGTTGCGCTCTCGCTCACACTGGGAATTTTGATCATCATCCCGATAGGCGGCGCCGACATGCCGGTCGTCATCTCGATGCTGAATTCCTATTCCGGATGGGCGGCTGCCGGCATCGGCTTCACGCTGGGCAATTCGGCATTGATCGTCACCGGTGCGCTCGTCGGTTCCTCGGGCGCGATCCTGTCCTATATCATGTGCAAGGGCATGAACCGCTCCTTCATCTCGGTCATTCTTGGCGGCTTCGGCGGCGAAACGGCGGGGCCAGGTGCTGGTGCCGAGCAACGGCCGGTCAAACTCGGCTCAGCCGAGGATGCAGCCTACATCCTGAAGAACTCGTCCAAGGTGATCATCGTACCCGGCTACGGCATGGCTGTAGCTCAGGCTCAACATGCACTGCGCGAGATGGCGGACAAGCTTAAAAAAGAAGGCGTTGAAGTGAAATACGCTATCCATCCGGTGGCGGGCCGTATGCCAGGCCACATGAATGTGCTCCTGGCCGAAGCGAACGTTCCTTACGACGAAGTGTTCGAGCTCGAGGACATCAATTCTGAATTCGCCCAAGCCGATGTTGCTTTCGTCATCGGTGCAAACGACGTCACCAATCCGGCAGCAGAAGAGGACAAGTCTTCGCCGATCTACGGTATGCCGGTGTTGCAGGTGTGGAAGGCCGGCACCGTGATGTTCATCAAGCGCTCGCTCGCGTCCGGCTATGCCGGAATCGACAATCCACTGTTCTATCGCGACAACACGATGATGCTGCTCGGTGACGCGAAGAAAATGACCGAAAGCATCGTGAAGGCGATGTGAGCGGGCGATCACTGCCGCACTGAAACCTCCCATCTGATTCATATTGCTGCAACGCCACATAGTCGCGAAGTCGATGGCGCCACGCAAATTCGAGCGAGCTATGCTGCCCGGCGCCACGCGTAGGTGGCGTGACCGAACGGCCGCTCGGTGCGGGCCGCGTCCCGGTTACAGGTCTATGCGATAGCTATTTTCTCACCCACGGAAACAGCACTACCGGGAAGTCAGCCGCATAGCGCCGCTCTTTTTCCTGCGCTGGGAGTGTTGGCGACGGACTTCCCTGCGGCTCGACGACTTTGCGATAGAGGTGCCAGGTGGCGTGCCCGAGCACAGGCATCACCACCGTCAGGCCGAAAAAGAATGGGATCGAGCCGATGATTAACAGGGCGGCGACGATCAGGCCCCACACCGCCATGGTCACAGGATTGCGGATCACCGCGCGGATCGATGTTAGCAGAGCGACAGCCGCGCCGACATCGCTGTCGAGCAGCAACGGGAACGACACCACGCTGATTGTGAGCACCAGAATGGCGAACAGCAGACCAATTCCATTTCCGACAATGATAAGCATCCAGCCGGCGCGCGTCGTGAGAACGTCGTGAAGAAATTCTTTGATCGAGGACGGCGATGCATAACCGAAATTGGCAATATAGATTGCATTCGCAACCGCCACCCAGATCACAAAAATAACCAGCAGCAGAAATCCTAGCGCGGCGATGGCGCCGATCGATGACGACTCAAATACGTTGAGGGCGCGCCATGCGGACGCATCGAGACCGGCTTCCTTGCGCCGGCTCAGCTCGTAGAGGCCGAGCGCTGCGGCCGGCCCAACCAGGGCGAATCCGCTCGCCAGCGGAAAGAGCAGAGGCAGAATCGAATAGCCAAACGTGAGTCGTGCCAGGACGAAGCCGACAATTGGATAAATAATGCAAAGGAACATGGCATGCGTTGGCATCGCATAAAAATCGTCCATGCCCTTGACGAGGACGTCACGCAAGTCGGCCACGCTGATTTGTCGGATGGCTGGTTGCGCGGGGCGGGGCCCGGCGCCAATCAGAATGTTTGAATAGGCCATGACGTCACCTCCCGAGGCTGGTGGCCCGGATGGCATGGCGTCAGGAGACGGAATCGAAAACTGCTTTACCGGCTCTGATCGCGTCACGTCATGAGCCACTGAAAGGGACTGTAGCGCCGCCAGACCGTGATCGATGATCACAAGTCCGCGCGTTGGCGCTTCAAACCGTGGAATCCGCCGGTAAAGGCAGCGCGCAGTGCATGCGGATACCGTCCAGTGCGTAGTCGACCTGGTTCTTGGCCTGGATCTGCCCCGGGCAGCACGAAAGCCAGGAGACGCGAGCCGAATCCTTGCCGTGCCGGTTCCAACCCGGGTGGCGGACCCATGTTATGAGAAATTCATGACCGTGCTGAAATGGCTGCTCTTAATCGCTGCTCTTGCCTACGGCGGATTGCTGGCACTGATGTACGTCTTCCAGCGCGCGCTGTTGTATTTCCCCGATCGCGTACGCACGCCGCCGGTGGCAGCCGGATTGCTGCAGGCCGAGGAGGTGATACTTACCAGCGCCGATGGTGAAAAGGTGATCGCCTGGCATGTGCCTCCGCGCGGGACAAAGCCGGTGGTGATCTATTTTCACGGCAATGCCGGCGCGCTCAATCTGCGCGCCGGCCGATTCAAATGGTTAACCGCCGACGGCACTGGCCTCGTAGCGCTTTCTTATCGCGGCTATGGTGGTTCGACTGGGAGACCAAGCGAAGCTGGGCTAATCAGTGACGCTACCGCGACCTACGACTTTGCCATCGCGCGATACCCGGCAAAACGCGTCGTGCTGTGGGGCGAGTCGCTCGGCACCGGGATCGCCATTGCGCTTGCCGCTGAACGCGAGGTGGGCGGACTTATTCTCGATGCACCTTTCACGTCTATTGCCGACGTCGGCGCAGCTGCCTATCCGTTTGCGCCGGTTCGCTGGTTTATCAAGGATGCCTTCCACTCGGATGAGCGCGTTATCCGAGTGAGCGCGCCACTGCTGGTGCTTCATGGCGCGCGCGATAACATTGTTCCCATCAGGTTAGGTGAGCGGTTATTCGCACTCGCGCCCGAGCCCAAACGAATGGTGCGTTTCCCTCAAGGCGGACATGTCGATCTCGACGACCACGGCGCAGCAAAGGTGGTCAAGGCATTCTTGAGCGAGCTGTCCCAAGCGCGCAATTGAGCGTCCTAACTACTCCGCCTACGCTCGCATGGGGGCAATAGCCGATGAGAATGGAATTCCGACAGGCAAGGGCGATAGCGTTGCTGCTATGGCCGGGAGCGGCATTAGCGGCCGAACCGGTTCGGCAGATTGGCATTTATGTGCAGCCGTTTTACGAGGCCGTGCGTGCGTCCGGCGGGAAACCGCAGGTGGCCGTCGGCAAGCAGTACAACGATTTGCTCGGCTCGACCCGCCGTGAGGACATCCTCGCCGCGCGCGATCTAGTCGTGGCCAAACCCGCGCTGGTCACGCCCATGACCATGATGGTGCTTGCCATCCGCCTCTATGACGTGGGTTTTCGTGACGATGCAGTGTTCTGGTTCTACGTTGCCAAGGAGCGCTACATCGTGATGTCGGAAGTTCTGGACGTGAAGACGCAAGCGCTTGCGCAAGCCGACGACGCTGTGCGGAGCTTCGTGACGCTGGCAGGCCCGATCATCAATGGCTACGCCTTCTGCGATCTCGCCAAGCAGAAAGAGCAGCACGCGAAGGCCGTCGAATGGGTAGCGGCCAACTCCTACGAAGTGATGTTCAAGGCGCGCGCGCCGGCGCTTCCGGGCGACCGCGGCGAGAACGCAAAGCGTGCGATCGCGAAGGCCAAAGAACGCGCCGCCAAGGAGCGTGCTTATTTCGATGACGTGAAGACGCGCGAAACGTACTATGCCACCCGCAAGCAGAACGAAGCCGACGTCAAATTCTGCTGGAAATAGGCTGGCGGCGTTATCGCTGATAAAGAGTCTAAAAAACAATAGCGCGGGCCAAGGCCCGCGCCACGATCAATTCGAAATAGCGCAACCGCGTTCAGCCGAAGCGCCGTTGTCCGCCGCGACCCTGTCCACCGCTGCTGCTGCCGCCGGGACCGGCACCCGGAACCGGACGCGGCTTCATCGGCAGGAGGCCTTCGCGCTGCATCTTCTTGCGCGCGAGCTTGCGGGCCCGGCGGATCGCTTCCGCCTTTTCCCGTGCCTTCTTTTCCGATGGCTTTTCGTAATGACCGCGGAGTTTCATCTCGCGGAAAATGCCCTCGCGCTGCATCTTCTTCTTCAGCGCCTTCAGGGCCTGATCGACGTTGTTGTCGCGAACGAGTACTTGCACGCTTGCTCCTTCGTTGTTGCTCGGACGGGTTCAAGGCAAAAGCCCCGAAAACGGGGGCTTTGAGTCGGGCGGCTCTAGCAGAAAAGCCCTTAAGAGTCCATTCGAGTTGCGCCAGTGCCGCCTGCCGTACGGCCATTTCTAATGTGGGTCGAGGGGTTAACCAGCGCTCACCGCGGCCACACCCGCGTGACATGCCCCATCTTGCGGCGCGAGCGCGCTTCGCCTTTTCCGTAGATGTGGACCGCTGTCCCGGGCACTGTCAGCCAGCGCGCAGCTTCGTTCACTTCTGCACCGATTAGGTTCACCATCTCCACGCGTTGGCCAAGCCGCACGGGCCTGGCCAGAGGCCAGCCTGCGATGGCCCGGATGTGCTGCTCGAATTGTGAGACGGTTGCGCCGTCGATGGTCCAGTGGCCAGAATTGTGTACGCGTGGGGCGATCTCATTGACCAGCACAGCTTGCCGCCGGCCATTGCTGACGACGAACATTTCCACGGCAAGCACGCCGACATAGTCGAAGGCTTTGGCGATGCGGGTTGCGATCCGGCTCGCCTCACGGGCGGGCGCTGGCGTCACTTTTGCCGGCACGCGCGAGATCTTCAGGATATGATCGCGGTGCTCGTTTTCGGTGACCTCGAAACATTCCACCTTCCCGTCTCGCGCACGCGCGGCGACCACCGAAACCTCGCGCTCGAAATTGATGAAGCCTTCGAGAATACAGGGGGCATTGTGCACGGATCGCCACGCTGCGACCGCATCGACGCCTTTGGTGATCTTGGCCTGGCCCTTGCCATCATAGCCAAGCTGGCGCGTCTTGAGCACGGCTGGTAAGCCGACCGTCTGAACCGCCTCGGCCAACTGCGTCGCGCTGTGAACGGGCGCGTAGGGAGCGGTCGCAATTTTCAGCGCGCTAACGAAGTTTTTCTCGGCGAGCCGATCCTGCGTCGTTTCCAGCACCTGTGGGTTGGGGAACACCGGTTTCCGCCGGGCGAGGAAAGCTGCGGTCTTGGCCGGGACATTCTCGAATTCATAGGTGATCACGTCGACAGCGCCAGCAAAACGGCCAAGCGCGCCCTCATCTTCGTAGGTGGCACAGGTGCCCGCATGCACTACGTCGAATGCGCAGGAATCCTTTTCGGGGGAATAAACGTGACAGCGCAAACCCAGAGGCGCGGCCGCCAGGGCAAGCATGCGCGCGAGCTGGCCGCCGCCGAGAATGCCGATGGTGGCGCTGGGCTTCAGCAAGGCTCAATCTTTGGGCCGTTTGGCCACGGCCTTGGTCTGACGCGCGCGCCAGGCATCCAGCCGCTTTGCGATCTTTGCGTCCGACAGCGCTAGCACGGCGGCGGCAAGCAGCGCAGCGTTGGTTGCGCCTGCTTTGCCGATGGCGAGCGTGCCAACCGGAATTCCGCCCGGCATCTGCATGATCGACAGCAGGGAATCCTTGCCTTCCAGCGCATGCGTGTTCACCGGTACACCGAAAACAGGTAGTGGGGTCATCGACGCGGCCATGCCGGGCAGATGGGCGGCGCCACCGGCGCCGGCAATGATCACCTTGAATCCGTTCTTGCGCGCATTCCCGGCGAAGTCGTAGAGCCGCTTGGGTGTGCGGTGAGCCGAGACGATGCGCGCTTCGTAACCGATTCGTAGCGCATCGAGCGTCTTAGCCGCGTGCTTCATCGTGGCCCAGTCGGACTGGCTGCCCATGATTATCGCAACCGGTTTTGACGCCATTTTGCTCCCCGAATCCGCTATCCCCTGCGGAAGGAAGCGCTGGATTATAGGTTGAGGCTCCCCGCTGGCAAGGCGAAAGGGGTATTCTCTGTCGCAGGGTTAAGATTCGCGAGGGTTGAAACATGGGTCTGCCGCAAGCACGTGTAGAAGATGATTTTCCACCGGCGGCTTCGCTGCTGGCCGAAAACGATCGCCTCAAGCGTGAGATTGCCATTGCGCGTGCCCGCATCGGAGAGCTCGAGGCGCGCGCCGACATCGATCCTCTACTTGATATCCTCAACCGCCGTGGCTTCGAGCGCGAACTCAAGCGCTCGCTCGCTCACGTGAAGCGCTACGGCACTCAGGCCGCGCTGATGTTCATCGACCTCGATAGGTTCAAGGCGGTCAACGACCGCTATGGCCACGGTGCCGGCGATGCCCTGCTTAAGGCCGTGACACGTGAGCTTGTCGCTAATGTGCGCGCCTCTGATGTGATTGGACGGCTCGGTGGCGATGAATTCGGCATCGTGCTCTGGCGCGTCGAAGAGGCACAAGCCTCCGCGAAAGCGCGCGAGCTGGAAGTGCTGATCAAACGGGTCAGTGTTGCGCACGGGCAGGCACAGGTGCAGGTCGGGGCTAGCGTAGGAGTGGCGCTTCTCCTCCCCGACGCCACTCCGACCGAGATGATCGGGGCTGCCGACCGGGCAATGTATGCGCGGAAGGAAGAGAGAAGGCCGGTGCCTACGCAATAATATCGGGCGTCAGCTGGTCTTCGATCCGGCGGATCTTGTCACGCAGGACGAGCTTGCGCTTCTTCAAACGCTGTATTTGGATAAGGTCGGAACCGGGAGAGGTAACGAGAGCGGCGATGGCCGCATCGAGGTCGCGGTGTTCCTGCAGCAGGCGCGCCAGCTGCTCCCGCAACGCGCGTTCTTCCTTGTCAGTCATTGCCACCGCTGCTTGTGCTTGGCCGGACCGTCTCGGCAAAAGCATGGCAATTATTGCGTTTTCCACAAGGGCGTTCAAGCGTGAGGAAAATCGACGCCAATCAAAGGTTTGCGCCGGTTTGCCGCAGAGCGAAGCCCAGTATACCGTCGCGCTTGTGGCGAGTCTGCGCTACACTTAGAATTGTAGAGCCACTGATTGAGGAGACATACCGCATGTCGATGCAATCGCACCTTGCGGAATTGGAGAGAAAACATCAGGCGCTCGAAGACGAAATCACCGAATGCCTGACCCATCCAGCGGTCGATGACCTGAGAATTGTGGAGCTCAAGCGTCGCAAATTGCAGGTGAAGGACGAGATCGAGCGGATACGTCATAACGGCGCCAGCGTGCACTGACCGGCTCGATCCCAAGCTCAAAATATTCAGGCCGAACTCGGGCATATCCGAGTTCGGCCGTTATTTTTTTAAGTCTTGCGTTATAGTGCCGGCAATAAAAACATCCGTGCTAAGGGGAGAGAACGCCATGTCCCGACTTGCTGTCGCCGCGATGGCGGCGCTTGCAATAATGCTGACCACCGCGGTCAGTGCCAGCGCCGCGGACTACCCGACGCGCAACATCACGCTGGTCGTGCCCTACCCGCCAGGCGGGGGCGTCGACGCCATGGCGCGTGTGGTGGCGCAAAAGTTGTCGGAAGCCTTCCACCAGCAAGTCGTCGTTGACAACCGGCCTGGCGCCGGCGGCACCATCGGCACGCGCGTGGTGGCGCAGGCCGCACCAGACGGCTACACGCTGCTGCTCGGACACACCGGCACGATTTCGATCAATCCAAGCCTTTACGTCCACGCCGGCATCGATCCGCGCAAGAATTTTGCGCCCATCGGGCTGGTCGCCTCCATGCCGGTGGCGCTGCTTGCCAATCCATCGTTTTCCGCCAGGACGGTAGCCGACGTCATAGCGCTAGCCAAAAAGGATCCCGGTAAGCTCAATCTCGGCTCCTCGGCTGTCGGCACCGGCGGCTATATGTGCGCCGAGCAGTTCAAGGCTGATGCAGGCATCGACGTTGCAATCATTCCCTATAAAGGCACCGCGCCGGTGATGAACGATCTGCTCGGCGGCCATGTGCCGATGGCGTTCGGCGTGCTGCCGCCGGCACTCGGCAACGTCCAGGGTGGCAAGCTGCGTGTCATCGCGGTGACCAGCAAGAAGCGTTTCTCGCTGCTGCCGGACGTGCCGACCTTCGATGAATCCGGGCTGCCCGGCTTCGAAGCCGTGCTGCACTATGGCCTGCTGGCGCCGGCGGGCACGCCGAAGGAGATCGTCGACCGGCTCAGCGAGGAAGTGCGCAAGCTGGTCGATAGCCCAGAGGTGCAGAAGCAAATTCACAACGAGGGCGGCGACCCGCTGACATCGACGCCGGCTGAATATGCCGCCGATATCGACAAGGAAGAGACGAAGTGGGGTGGGCTGGTGAAGAAGCTCGGGCTCAAGGTGGAGTAGGGATCGTGTTGCGATTCATTCTCCGCTCATTCCCGCGCAAGCGGTCCAGCGCTTGGCCCCCGCTTTCGCGGGGACGAACGAATGTGTTTTGTAACCGCGCCGCCTTTGCAGCTCTGGCGCTTATTGGCGCCCTCGGCGCTGCTCACTCCGATGATTATCCAAGCCGGCCGATCACCTTGATCGTGCCGTTTCCGCCCGGCGGCAGCACCACGGTCATGGCGCGCAATGTTGCTGACAAGCTCTCCGCTGCGCTGGGCCAGCAGATCGTGGTGGAGAATCGTGGCGGCGCCGGCGGCACCATCGGTACCCGCTTTGTCGCCAAGGCCACGCCCGATGGCTACACCATTTTGCTGAGTTATACCGCGACGATGGCGATCGCGCCTGCCATGAACACCAACGCCGGATATGACCCCCACAAAGACTTTACGTCGATCGGCATGATCGGCTTTGCCCCGAATGTGCTGGTGGTGCATCCGTCACTGCCGGTGCATTCGATTGCCGAGTTAATCGCCTATGCCAAGGCGGCCCCCGCGCCGATGCAATACGGCTCGCCCGGCGTCGGCACCGTCAACCATCTCGCCGTCGAATACTTTGCGAGCGAGACGGGGCTGAAGCTTCAGCACGTGCCTTACAAGGGCAATGGTCCGGCCATAAGCGATCTGCTCGGCGGACATATTCCGATGATGTTCCTTCCGATTCCCGTCGCGCTCGGCAATATCAAAGCCGGAACCCTACGCGGGATCGCTATCACCAGCGCGAAACGATCGAACCTGCTGCCCGATTTGCCGACCTTGGCCGAAAGCGGTGTGCCCGGTTTCGATGCGGCGCTACGTTATGGGCTGATGGCGCCCGCCGGTACGCCACCCGCTGTCATTGCGCGGCTCAACAAGGATCTCAACGCCGCGCTCGCGACCGCGGACGTGAAAGCGCGCCTCGCAACCGAAGGCGCTGAATCGCTGCCAGGCACCCCGGAGGACTACGCCGCGGATGTCGCCGGGGACGAAAAGAAGTGGGGCGGGCTGGTAAAAAAGCTCGGATTGAAGGTAGAATAGCAATTGCCGCCGTGCAGCCATTATTGTGCTGTTGGATTCACTAACCGCAAACAGACAACCGTTGAGGCCGCCATGAAATTCTGCGCAACACCCTGTGCGTTGATCGCCGCCGCCGCGTTGCCCGTGGCGCTTACCTTTGCTGCGCCGGACGCGAAGGCCTTCACGATCGAGAACCAGGGTGGCGCCAGCGGCGGTCAAGGCTACCTAGACACGGACAAGCCAGCGGCAGCGCCGGACCGTCTCGCGCCGGTTTCGCCCTTTAACACCGACAAAGGGCAAACCACGATCAAGCAGGGCAACTCTACCTTCCAGTTCGGCCAGCAGCGCTCGTTTGATCAGCGCTACAATACCGACAACATGTTCAACCCCTACACCCGCGAAGGGCGCTGAGGGACTCCTACCGCTTCCGATTCAGGAACGTCGCCAACGCCGCCTTAGCTTCGGGCGAGGCCAGCCGCGTCTTGAAGGCTTCGACCTCCTCATCGATCCGCGCCACGATTTCCTCGACGTTGCCGCGCATGAGTCGCCGCGCGGCGGAAACGCTTTTGGCGGGCAGTGCCGCGATGTCGCGCGCAGCAGCGAGCGATTGCGCATTGAGCTCGGCGGCGGGCACGATTGCATTGATGATGCCCACCGATTTGGCTGCTTCGGCGGACAGCGACTTGCCCATCACCAGCAACGAAAAAGCGCGCGCGTGTCCCATGAGCCGTGGCGCGATCAGGCTGGAACCCGCTTCCGGCAGCAGGCCGAGCGAAACGAAGGGCGTCAGGAGCACTGCACCGTCGCTCGCGATCACCTGATCGCAATGCAGCAGCATGGTAGTGCCGATGCCTACTGCGGCGCCACTCACTGCTGCAACCAGCGGCTTTTCGCAACGGGCAAGCGCGTGCAGGAAGCGGACAATCGGGTTGCCTAGCGCGCCGGTTCTCGCCATCGCGACAAAATCGTTGAGATCGTTACCGGCGCAGAAAATATCCGGTGCGCCCGCGATCAATAGGCATCGCACGCTCGTGTCCGTGCCGGCATCCTCGATCGCCGCCGCCATCGCCTCATACATGGCAAGCGTCAGCGCGTTCTTCTTCTCAGGCCGGTTCATCCGGATTTTGCGGACGGGGCCTTCGTTGCTGATAAGAATGTCGGGCATTACTTCATTTGGTTGCGCACAAGAGTGGCAGGCGTATGCCTTAGCTTAAACATGTGCGCACTCCAGTACGGAACCATCATACCGCCTTAGCCATCTCGCGCAGCTTGAATTTTTGAATTTTGCCGGTGCTGGTCTTCGGGATCTCGGCGAATACAACATAGCGCGGGCATTTGTACGAAGCCAAATGCTTGCGGCACCATTGCATCAGCTCGTCGGTATTCGCCTGCGCGCCCGGCTTCAATTCGATGAAGGCGCAGGGCGTTTCGCCCCATTTGTCATCGGGCTTGGCCACAACCGCAGCGGTAGCGACGGCGGGATGCTTGTAGAGCGCATCCTCCACTTCGATCGATGAAATATTCTCGCCGCCGGAGATGATGATGTCCTTTGAACGGTCCTTGAGCTGGATGTAGCCGTCGGCATGCATCACGCCGAGATCGCCGGTGTGGAACCAGCCGCCGGCGAAGGCCTTCTCTGTAGAAGACTGGTTCTTGAGATAGCCTTTCATCACTACATTGCCGCGCATCATCACTTCGCCCAACGTCTCGCCGTCGCGCGCAACAGGCGTCATGGTCTTGGGGTCGAGCACGTCGAGCCCCTCCAATGCACCGTAGCGCACGCCCTGGCGTGCTTTCTTCACCGCCTGCTCAGCGGCGCCAAGCGCGTTCCAGTCGGCATGCCAATCGTTGACCACGGCCGGTCCGTAGGATTCGGTCAGGCCGTAAAGGTGCGTGACGTTGAAGCCGGCCTCTTTCATCGCTGCGAGAACGGCTTCGGGTGGCGGCGCCGCAGCGGTGAAAAATTCGACCACATGCGGCAGCGGCCTCTTCTCGTTGGCCGGCGCATTGAGCAGCGTCGCCATCACGATCGGCGCGCCGCACAGATGCGTCACTTTATGTGTAGCTATCGCGTCATACATCGCCGGCGCGCGCACCGCGCGCAGACACAAATGCGTTCCGGCCGCGACTGAAATGGACCACGGGAAGCACCAGCCGTTACAGTGGAACATCGGCAGCGTCCAGAGATAGACAGGGTGCTTGCTCATGGCGCAGGTAACGACATTGCCGACCGCGAGCAGATGCGCGCCGCGGTGGTGATAGACCACGCCTTTCGGGTCGCCGGTGGTGCCGGAGGTATAGTTGAGCGTGATCGCATCCCACTCGTCGTCCGGCATTTTCCAGGCGTAGCCGGGATCGCCCCGCGCGACGAACTTCTCGTATTCGATTGTGCCGAGCCGCTCGCCCGCGCCAGTGTATTCGGGGTCATCGTAATCGATCACCAGCGGCTTTACCTTGCAGAGGCTGAGCGCCTCCTTCATAACTTTCGAATATTCGCGGTCGGTGATCACGACCTTGGCGTCGGCATGGTCGAGCGAGAAGGCGATGATCGGAGCATCGAGCCGCGTGTTGAGCGTGTTGAGCACGGCCTGGCACATCGGCACGCCGTAGTGGCATTCGAGCATCGCCGGCGTATTGGCGAGGAACGCCGAGACCGTGTCGCCACGCTTGATCCCGTGCTTCGCGAGTGCCGATGCCAGCTGCCGCGCACGGACGTAAAACTCGGCGTAGCTGCGCCGCATAGGCCCGTGGATGATGGCGGTATGCTTGGGGAAGACGGCGGCCGCGCGCTCGAGAAAGCCTAGCGGCGTCAGCGGCTGATAATTGGCCGGATTGCGGTCGAGATCGGTATCGTAGGCCGTCGCCATTAATGCTTTTCCCTTCGGCGATAACGTTAGCCAAGGAGCGGGCACTTGTCAGCCGCGCAAAATATCCGTCATGCCGCTGCGCGTTAGCTCTAGCGAAATCAGGAAAAGGATAATCATCGTGACGCGGTAGAAGACCACGGTGGGCGTGATCCGCACGACCCAGAAGCCGATCTGGTTGGTAATGATCGCGAGCGGCAGCAGCACCAGCGAGGTCGCGAACCCTTTTGTCGAGAATTGACCCAGCGCAAAATAAGGCACCACCTTGAACCAGTTCATGGTCGCAAAAAAAATCGCGCTGGTGCCGACGAAGGTCATCTTCGACAGGTTCTGCGACAGTGCATACATCTGGTAAGGCGGCGCGCCGGCCTGGCAGAGCGTGGAGGTGAAGCCCGAGACCGCGCCCAGGAACACACCGGCGGCGGCGTTAGCATTGCCGGCCTTGCGCGCGACCCGCGCCGGGTCGATCCAGGTGTAGAGCACGTAGGCTATGGTCGTGACGCCGATGAACACGCGCACCGCCGCGTCGGAAATATATGACGCCAGCACCCAGGCGACCCCGATGCCGATGATGACGCCGGGAATCACCACGGCCAGGATCCGGCCGTTCCAGTCCTTGCGGTAGACCCACAGCGCAAAGCAGTCCTGCACGATCATGATTGGCAGCATGATGGCGGCGGCTTCCAACGGTGGCATTACCAGCGCCAGCATGGGCGTGGCCATTTGTCCCACGCCCGCAAAGCCGCCCTTGGACAGGCCGAGTGCGACCACGGCCGGCACGGCCAACATGTAAAACAGGGGGTCGGTGATGGCAGTCACAAAAGTACACTAACCGGGTCCAGTGAGGGGGCTTTGCGGAGGATCAAAGAGGGGCGCCCGCGCCAGCTTG
This sequence comes from Pseudolabrys sp., assembly GCA_036391175.1. GTDB lineage: Bacteria > Pseudomonadota > Alphaproteobacteria > Rhizobiales > Xanthobacteraceae > Pseudolabrys. Next base: position 8,230 of record DASWAK010000518.1, on the reverse strand, counting down.
TTTGCACGCGGCCAACGTTCCACAATTGCCTATCCGTCATCCTGAGGTGCGAGCGTGAAGCGCGAGGCCTCGAAGGATGGCGGCCCGGCATTCTTTACCCGTCACCCTCCGAGGCCCGCCTGGCGGTGGCCATCTCAGGGTGACGGTAAGAGGGAGGAGACGTCAGATGGACGCCCGTACCAGCCGCTATCACGACGTCTATGCGCACTGGCAGCGCAGCCCGGAGGTGTTCTGGGCGGAAGCTGCAGCGGACATCCATTGGTACGAGAAGCCAAAAAAAATCTTTGACAAGGACGCCGGCATCTATGGCCGCTGGTTCACAGGCGCCACCTGCAACACCTGCTACAATGCGCTCGACCGTCATGTCGCCGCCGGCCGCAATGACCAGCCGGCTCTGATCTACGATTCTCCCGTTACCAACACGGTGAAGACCTTCACGTACGGCCGCATGCTGTCCGAGGTGCAGCTGCTCGGCGCCATGCTGCGCGATTTCGGCGTCGCGAAAGGCGACCGCGTCGTCATCTACATGCCGATGGTGCCGGAGGCGGTGTTCGCCATGCTTGCCTGCGCCCGCATCGGCGCCATCCACTCGGTGGTATTCGGCGGTTTCGCCGCGAAAGAACTCGCCACCCGCATCGACGACGCCAAGCCGAAGGTCATCCTCTCCGCCAGTTGCGGCATTGAGGGCGCGCGCGTCATTCCTTACAAGCCGCTGCTCGACGAGGCGATCAATCTCGCGAAACACAAGCCGCAGGCTTGCATGATCCTCCAGCGCCCGCAATGCGAAGCGCTGCTCACCGCCGGCCGCGACCACGATTGGCGCACGGTGTGGGAGAGTGCGGTCAACTACGCCAAAACCAGCGAGTGCGTGCCGGTCGCCGCCACTGATCCGCTCTATATCCTCTACACGTCAGGCACGACCGGCATTCCGAAGGGCGTGGTGCGCGACAATGGCGGCCACATGGTCGCGCTCAAATGGTCGATGCAGAATCTCTATGGTGTGTCACCGGGCGAGGTGTGGTGGTCGGGCTCCGACGTCGGCTGGGTGGTCGGCCACTCCTATATCGTCTATGCGCCGCTGTTTCATGGTTGCACCTCGATCCTCTACGAAGGCAAGCCGGTCGGTACACCCGATGCCGGCGCGTTTTGGCGCGTGATCGCGCAGCATGGCGCGGTGGCGCTGTTCACCGCGCCCACCGCCTTCCGCGCCATCCGGAAGGAAGACCCCAAGGGCGATTTCATCAAGAAGTATGATCTCTCGAAATTCCGCACGCTGTTCCTCGCCGGCGAGCGCGCCGACCCGCCGACCATCCAGTGGGCGGAGGAGGTGCTCAACGTGCCGGTGATCGATCACTGGTGGCAAACGGAAACAGGTTGGTGCATCGCCGGCAATCCGGTGGGTCTGGGCGCGCTGCCCGTGCGCTACGGCTCGGCCTGCGTGCCGATGCCGGGCTATGCCATCGACATCGTCGATGAGGCGAATAAGGTGCAGCCGGTAAACAAGATCGGCTCGATCGTGGTCAAGCTGCCGTTGCCGCCCGCCTGCTTTCCGACACTGTGGCAGCAGGATGCGCGCTTCAAGGAAAGCTACCTCGCGGAGTTTCCTGGCTACTACAAGACGGCGGACGCCGGTTACAAAGACGAGGACGGTTACGTCTACGTGATGAGCCGCACCGACGACATCATCAACGTCGCGGGCCACCGGCTGTCCACCGGCGGCATGGAGGAGGTGCTGGCCTCACACCAGGACGTTGCCGAATGTGCTGTGCTTGGCATCAAGGACGATTTGAAAGGCGAGGTGCCCTGCGGCTTCATCGTGCTGAAAGCCGGCGTGAACCGCCCGCCTTCGGAGATCGAGAAGGAGATCGTCGCGCTGGTGCGCGAGAAAATCGGCCCGGTGGCGGCTTTTAAATTGGCGATCACAGTGGCGCGCCTTCCGAAGACGCGCTCAGGCAAGATCTTGCGCGGCACCATCAAGAAGATCGCTGACGGCGAAACGTGGACTATGCCGGCGACGATCGATGATCCGGTTATTCTGGATGAGATCGGGAGTGCGCTCAAGGGGCATGGAGTGGGGTAATCATCGATTCCCTTTTGCTCCATTTTGCCGGAGCTAACCAAGCTTAGCTCTCAGCCGATCGTTTTTTGCCTCCAGACCTCGCAAAATCGTAAGGGTCGTTTTTTGGTCTTTTATAGTCAGCCTTATTGCTGTGGTGCGGGGACCGTAAACAGGTTTCGCAAGCGCGCGCTCGGAAAGGCCGGTCCAGCTGGACGAAAACCTCAATTAAAGCGGTTGCCCATTACCGTGACGGTAACAATGTCCTCCGTGCGTGACAAAACGATCACACAAAAAATCAAAATAAAGGCGATGTCACGCTTAACTGCGATCTAGCCACGGTGTCGCCCCGATTGCCTGTCGGATTTCGGCGGACGGGGACACACAATATGCATTCCATCAATTCTGCCGGAAATTCGTGCGCCGACATCGCGGCAAGCGGCGTCCTTCGTGATGCCTTGTCCGCCCGGGTTCGGAACCTTGCTCGACTGGTTGCAGTTGCTCTGGCGGCTGCAACGCTTGCGGCCTGCGCCCAGTCCTCTGTCACCAGTAGATCTGAATTGCACGCCACTAGTCGACAGGCGGTGCGGGAAGATAATCGAGAAAACTCAGTCGTGACAAAAAGGCGCGTAGTGATCAAGACGATAAAACATACGCCCTACCCAACGGACAGGAATGCAGCCAAGGCGCAGGTTGCGTCGCATGGAATTGCCAGCTTTTACACAGATGATCAACTGACCGCGAACGGCGAAAAATTCAATCCGAACGAGCTAACGGCTGCTCACCCTACATTGCCGTTCGGCACCCGGTTGCGTGTGACAAATGTGGCCACAGGACGATCGGTGACAGTCCGCATCAATGACCGTGGTCCGTATGTTCCGGGTCGAATTGTCGACGTTTCCTATTCTGCGGCAGAAACGTTAGGAATCGTCGGACAGGGTATTGCGAAAGTCAAACTCGACGTCGTTCATTAGCCAGCGGGTTCCATTCGCACAAAAGATCGCTGCTACTGTAGATCAAGATGTGGATGGCTCCAGGACAAGTGCAGCCCCACGTGTTGCCCAATATATTTGTATCAATCGCCGTTCAAAACGCGCATAGTGATACAATGCATGGTGACGCAATCGACAGGATGGTGACCTATTCCTTCTGGGGGCTGGGATTGCTGATCTCGGGTGGAATAGCTCTCGCGGTCTTTATTTGGTGAGTGCGCCGCCGGCGTGGCGCGCGGTCGTGCCGTCGCCCTGCCATCGAGGACATTATGATGGTTACACGCACGAAACGCGTGACGCTGACGTTTCAGAATTCTTTTTCGGTCAAAGGCGTCGATCGGCGCCTGGCGGCCGGTGATTATGAAGTGATGACGGACGAGGAACTGATCGAGGAATTGTCGTTTCCGGTCTATCGCCGAGTGACGACAATGATCCTGCTGGCGGCGGACGCGCGCCAGTCGTCCATCGAAATGGTGACTGTCGAACCCGCCGATCTTGCTGCGGCCCATGAGCGAGATAGCGCGGTGTTACCGCCGGCAATCTCCGCTACGAACCCGCGCGTGCCATGAAGGGCGGCCTTGAACGTACCGACTTTTCGGTGGTGGTGAAGAACCGCGCCCGCATGCCAAAGCCCTGGCGATGGGAAATCTACCGCGCCGGACGGACAAGCCCGGTCGCGCGTTCGGAGGATTATTTCGAATTGCGAAGCACGGCGAATCTAGAGGGCAAGGCGGCCCTCGACGCGATGCTGAAGAAACTGAGATTTTAGGGTGCCGCTAGCTTAACCAAGGATGGCTCTTTATTTTTCAATAGCGAGTTTTCATCTGATCTGAGGCTCACATTCAGATCGACCCATCATCGATCCCATGTTTAAGCTTTATCGCCGCGAAGAACTCTTGCCGCGTTTTGAAGTTCGTCCGGAACACGCCAAGCATGCGGCTTGTCACCATAGTCACGTCCGACCTGTGGACCCCCCGCGTCGTCATACATTCATGGGCGCCTTCGACGACAACAGCGACGCCCGCCGGTTTGAGCACGCTGTTGAGACACGCGGCGATCTCGGCGGTCATCTTTTCCTGGACCTGCATCCGTTTGGCGTAAACGTCGACCAACCGCACCAGCTTTGAAATTCCGACGACCCGCTTGCGCGGGAGGTAACCGATATGAACGCGGCCAATGATCGGCGCCATGTGGTGTTCGCAGTGGGATTCGAAACGTATGTCGCGCAATAGCACCATTTCGTCGTAGCCGGCCACCTCTTCGAACGTCCGCTGTAAATATTCACGCGGATTTTCGAAATAGCCTGCAAACCATTCTTCATAGGCGCGAACGACGCGCGCTGGTGTGCTCCGAAGTCCTTCCCTGCGCGGATCATCGCCCGCCCATTGAATCAGTGTTCGCACCGCATTCTCGGCCGCGGCACGCGATGGCCGTGCACTCTCGTTGCGCTTGCGGGTCTTCAAACGGCGACTGGATTTCATGTTCAGCTCCCGGCCTGGCAGGATCGGCCTATGACAATCCTATGCCAATCTTAGCGCCGATAGTTGGGAGGGCGCGCTTTTTAATTGCTGCAAAGCCGCAGGCATTCGCCCGCGGCCGTGAATTTTGTACTACAGCGCGCATGCACGTCCGAAAACGGGAAAACTCAGTGCCAGAACAATGCCAGCAGAATAATAATCGGCAGAGGAACGCCGAGTAATCCAAAGCAAAGCGCCGCGTCCTAAGCCTTTGATGGCCTCCCATTCTTGACCTTTGCGTCAACTCGCCTCCCATCGGTGGTTGCTCCAGGTGAAGAGACTTACGCCCTAGAGCATCGGCGCCTCGTTTTCATTATGGAAATATTATCCTCGCTTTTTTATCCACAGTGGCGCGGCGGCTATAGGGCTGATGCCAGGGACACCCTATGGTGTTGTTCAGGCGGGCGACGGATGCGCGCTCCTGACGGTCGGAAGTCGATGAAAGAGTTCGCCACAATAATAGCCGTCTTGACGAGTGCCTTCTTGTGCTCGACGGCTGTCGCCGAAACGTCCGAGGAGCGAAACGCCTGTATCGGCGATGCATTTCAGGGTGTGTTGGAGGGCCATTCCGAATCGCAACGAAGTATTTGTCTGTCTGCTGGAGAACAGGAATCAGCTTAGTCTCGCCTGCCACGCCATTATGGTTCAGTATGTGCGCCCGCACAGGATCACACGGTTCAGTCGGCGCACGCGCGTGGAATGAGATCATTTCTGTTCTGATGCGATCGCGGGCCGATAGCTGTGTAAAGCTCTCCTCTCATTGTCCAAAACGCGGACACATGAGCGTGCCTGTCAGACCACGCCGAGCGGCACGAGGCCCCTAGGGGTGACTCGTTCCGGACACAGGGCATATGACTACCAGCGGCAAGCGCATCATCGTTCGCACGGGCGCGAGCAATCGCGGCCTTTGTACGATTAACGAAGTGCCCGAGATTATTGTCAGGGGCGAGATCGACCGGGCCGGCGGCTTTCTGGCCCGGTGACTAAACGGACATCGGTGTGCTAGCTACTGGTGGGGAAAGCTGGCGGGCCGCTGGCGGCCCTTTACATCGGCAACAGCGTTTCGATCTTTTCGCAATCCGAATCGATAGCCATGCCGCAAACGATGATTCCGTGCCGGCGGGGAGGGGTTGTCTGGTCAGCGCCCGTGCCGACGTTGCCGTTTGATGCGTGGTTAGCCGGCACCGCGTGCGTATGCACCGTGCGGGCAACCGCCACTGTGGCGACCAAGGCCGCCGCAACTACGGCTGCGGAAAGAAACTTCATTTTGCGCGATATCATTTCAGTACCTCGCGGTTTCGTTGCTTATGTATGGCAAATAACAAAATTATTGCTATGCACAAGATAACCCTCACTCACAATTAATTGTTTAATGGTATTAACCAGTTGCTGGAATATTGCGGCGCACGCAATTGGACCCGATTCGGGGACGATTTGCTCCTTGTGGACAAGCCCAACGAGGAGGCACGCCCGTAGAGCTTCAGCCAGATCGGGGCTGATTTCCGTAAAACGCGGGTCCGGCGGTCTGAGGCCTACGGACGACCGAGCTTGTCCTGGCGCGACCCGGGCGAGCCCGGCGTGCGGTGGAAACTTTCTCATGGCAAAGGCCGACCAGACCTCGCCCAAGCGCATCAGCCTTGGCTGGCTGGTATGCGGCGGAATGGCGTCCGGCACATTGCTAGTGCCATTCGCAGTTTATGCCGTTGTCGGAGTCTACGACGCCTTCTATGGCTCCTGTACTCTCAGCGCGGAAGACCGCTTTGGTTGCGCACTGCGGCAATTCGTCATCACGGCGTTCTCCATTATCCCCGGTGGCGTGGTCGGATTTATCATTGCTTATTGGATTGGCCGCCGCTGGCACGCGCCGGATTCGTGATCAGTAACTGGGAAACTCCTATGCCACTTTTCATCTGCACCGCCTGCGGCATGCAATATCCGGAGAGCGCGCAGCCACCTGCGCAATGCCTTATCTGCGAGGAGGAGCGGCAATACGTGCCGCCGCGCGGGCAGACTTGGACGACGCTCGAGGCGCTTTCGAGAAGCCACATGAATGGCTTTCACGAATACGACACCGGCATCATCGGTATCGGCTCGCAGCCGTCCTTCGCCATCGGTCAACGCGCTCTGCTGGTGCGCACGGAAGGCGGCAATGTGCTGTGGGATTGCATCGCCACGCTCGATGCCGCAACCGTGGACATGATCAAAGGTCTCGGCGGGCTAAAGGTGATCGCGATTTCACATCCGCATTTCTATACGACGATGGTTGAGTGGGCGCACGCCTTTAACTGTCCGATCCATCTCAACGCCGCTGATAGTGACTGGATCATACGCAAGGATAGCGCGATCAAGCTGTGGAATGGCGACACATTTAAACTCTGGGATGGTGTCACGCTGGTACGCTGCGGCGGGCACTTTCCGGGAGGCACGGTGATGCATTGGGCAGGCGGCGCCGGCGGTCGCGGCATCGTCTGCGCGGGCGATATCCTTACCGTTGCCACCGACCGCAAGTGGCTTTCGTTCATGCGCAGTTATCCGAATTTCATCCCGCTGTCGGCGCACGAGGTGGAGCACATTGGCAAGGCACTGGCACCGTTTCAGTTTGATATTGTTTACGGACACTATTTCGACCGCGTGATTGCGGGCGCCAAGCAGGTACTGGAGAAATCAGTCGCGCGCTACGTCGCGGCGATCAATGGGACGAGAGGGTATTGAAGGCTCGCAGCCGCGCGCAAAACAATGACTAGAAGTTTTCGCAATAGCGGCGAAAATTTTCAGCCGTCCTTACTCGCCTTCTTTTTCGCCCTTGCCGCCGAGCTGCTTGAGCTTGGCAAACACGGCGCTGACGTCGAGCTCGGCTGGCTTTTTATCGGGCGCCGCGGCGGCCGCGGCTTCCGTCTCCTTGCGCGCGGTGGTCTCGGCAGCTGGCAGCAAGGTCGCGCCGGTATCGACGGGCACCGGCTTCTCCTTGTTGGCGCGCTGTACTTCGAGATCGAGATCGATTTGCGACGCGAGGCCAAGTGTTACAGGGTCCATCGGCGTTAGATTGGCCGAATTCCAATGCGTGCGGTCGCGGATGGATGCAATCGTCGATTTGGTAGTACCGACGAGACGCATGATCGCGCTGTCCTTGAGTTCCGGATGGTTGCGCACCAGCCACAAAATCGCGTTGGGCCGGTCCTGGCGGCGCGAAACCGGCGTGTAGCGCGGGCCTTTCTTGCCGCGCTCGGTCGTCGGAATCGAGGCCTTTGGCTCGATGAGTTTCAGGCGGATCTCCGGATTCTTCTCGGCTTCGGTGATTTGCTCGCGGGTCAACTGGCCGGTCAGAATAGGGTCGAGGCCCTTGATTCCCTGCGCGGCATCGCCGTCTGCAATGGCCTTCACTTCGAGCGGGTGCAGCTTGCAGAACTCAGCGATCTGGTCGAACGACAGCGCAGTGTTGTCCAATAGCCAGACGGCGGTCGCCTTCGGCATCAAGGGTGCTGCGGTCGCCATGGCAAAATCTCCTCTATGCTTCGCCCGCCTCTGGGCGAAGCTTCAGATCATCAGTGATGATCGGAAAGTGGCCGGAATATAGGGGCTGCGGCCGGGTGATGCAACCGTTTCGCTTGACAGGGGAGGCCTGTGCGGCCCATGTCGGTGCCGCAATTGCGCACTAAAATTGCGCG
>DASWAK010000517.1:0-9092 GCA_036391175.1 Pseudolabrys sp. | reverse complement strand
CTGAACGGATTGCCAATTGCGATCACCCATTCGCCGAGCCGCAGCTTGTCGCTATCACCAAATTTCACTGCTTTGAGCGGCTTGGTTGGCTTGACCTTGAGTAACGCGAGATCGGTCTTCTGGTCGCGACCGATAACCTCGGCTTTAAGCGTACTGCCATCGTTGAGGATGACAGTTACTTCGTCGGCTTCGGCAATGACGTGATTATTCGTCACTACCAGACCCGCGGGATCGATTATGAAACCGGAGCCAAGGGAATTGATGCGGCGCGGCGTTGGCGGCTGGCTATTGTCGCCGTCCTGACCGGGCTTGCCGGGCTGGCCGTTTGGTCCGCGCCGGTTCTTAAAGAACTCCTCAAAAAATTCCTCAAACGGAGAGCCAGGTGGTAATTGCGGCATGGCGCCATTTCGCAAATCGACAGACTGTTTAGTCGAGACGTTGACAACAGCGTCTATGACCTGCTCCGCCACATCCGCTATGCCTTCCGGTCCACGCGCCGCGGCAGGAGAGGTTAAAGCCGGCCAAGCAATGGCGGCTGCTGTGAAAATGGCCAAGCCGGCGCGACCGACAGACCTCGTTAAACGGAAGAAGGATGCGCCCATGGGCGTCGAATCTCCTGGGGGTAAGCTGTTAATGAGAGTGGCCCCGACTTCGAGGCGATTCAAGGGCACCGCAAATTGATACCGTATAGGCCTGATTTCCCGCTCATCCCCGAACCAGCCAGACCATAAGCAGGCCGATGATAGCCGATCCAATCCCGATCAGGCGCAAGGAGACGTCGGCAGTCTCCAGCACAGTGGTCATCGCTCGCTTTGCCGCCTCTGGAAATGCCGCAAAGATCAAGCCTTCGATGACAAAGACAAGTCCGAGCGCGGCCAGAAAGTCCGACATGCCAGTCCTGCGCGTTGCTAGCGGGACGGCGCCTGGGCGGTCGGCGGCGTTGCCGAATTCCCCTGCAGCTTACCCGACGGATCGGCAAAATAACGGAAGAAACTCGTGTCGGGCTTGAGCAACATCCGGGTATCGTTAGAACGAAGGCCATGCTCGTAGGCCTGCATCGAGCGGTAGAACCCGAAAAAGTCGGGATCCTGGTTGAATGCATCGGCAAAGATCTGATTGCGGGTCGCGTCGCCCTCGCCACGAACCTGCTCCGATTTTGAGGTTGCTTCGGCGACCAGTACGGTAACCTCACGATCGGCGCGCGAGCGAATTTCCTGGGCGCGCTGCGCGCCTTGAGCGCGGAACTCTGCTGCCTCGCGCTGGCGCTCGGTCTGCATGCGTTGATAGACGGCTTGGCTGTTTTGCTCGGGTAAGTCGGCGCGCCGAATGCGCACGTCGACCACCTGAACGCCGTAGGCGGTTGCTTCGCGGTCAACCAGCTCGCGAATCCGAGCCATCAGATCAGCGCGCTGATCACGCACGACGTGAGTAAAAGTCACCTCTCCCAGAACACGACGCAAAGCCGAATTGAGCAGAATGGAAAGCTGGGAATTGGCGCCGGCGATCGAACCCAATGTCTGATAGAAGCGCAGAGGATCCTGGATGCGGTAGCGCGCAAACGCGTCCACCACGAGCCGCTTCTGGTCGGAGGCGATCACTTCCTGCGACGGCGCTTCCAGATCGAGAATGCGCTTATCAATATACACGACCGAGTCGATGAATGGCGCCTTGACGTTAAGGCCAGGCTCATTGACCACGCGCACCGGCTGTCCGAGTCGAACCACCAGCGCCTGCTGGGTCTGATAAACGGTGAACAGCGACGAATAGCCGACGATCAGCGCGGCGAAGAAAATAACAGCGATGATGCCGCCCACGAAATTTAGTCTCATGGCCGGCCTCCCGGCTGTGATTGGTTTCGCGTCTGTGGCGGACGAGTGAGCTCGTTGAGCGGCAGATAAGGCACCACGCCGCTGCCGCTTGCTCCAGAATCCAGAATGATCTTGTCGGTGCCGCTGAGCACACGTTCCATGGTTTCGAGATACATGCGCTCGCGGGTAACGTTGGGCGCTTTTTTGTATTGCTCAAGAATTTTCAGGAACCGGGACGTCTGACCGGTAGCTTCGGCCACCGTCTGTTGGCGATAGGCTTCAGCAGCCTGCGTAATCTGCGCCACGCGGCCACGCGCCTCCGGCACCACCCGGTTCGCATAAGTCTGCGCCTCGTTAACAGCGCGCTCAAGGTCGGCGCGCGCGGCCTGTACATCACGGAAAGCGTCAATCACCTGCGCGGGCGGGTCAACCTTTTGTAGCTGCACCTGCTGCAAGATGATGCCGGCGCCGTAATGGTCGAGCGTCTTCTGCATCAAGTCCTGTACGGCCGTCTCAATGGTCTGCCGCGCGCCGGTGAGTATCGGCTGAATCTCAGAGCGGCCAACGACCTCACGCATAGCGCTTTCGGCCACCGCCTTCACAGTGCCTTCTGGATTTTGGATGTTGAACAGGAATTCGCCGACGCCTGTTGGCTTCACTTTCCATAACACCGAGAAGTCGACGTCGACGATATTCTCGTCGCCGGTGAGCATTAGGCTCTCCTCCGGAACGTCACGCACGGTGGTGCCGCCGCGGCGGAGGTCGTCAACTACACGCATTCCAATATCGATCTTGTTCACACGCAGCGCCTTGGGCGTGAGCACCGTCTCAATCGGGTACGGCAAATGGTAGTTCAGGCCCGGCTGGACCTCGCGCACTTCCTTCCCGAAGCGCAGCACAACGCCTAGTTCGTCCGGTTCAACCCGGAAGAAGCCGGAAAAACCCCAGAGCGCAAGGACGCCAAGGATAATGAGAGCGAACCCGCGCCCCCCGAGATTGCCGCCCGGGAGCACCTGCCGCAATTTGTCTTGGCCCCGGCGGAGGATTTCCTCCAGGTCCGGCGGAGTCGGTCCCGACGATTGCGGCCCGGAGCTCCACGGCCCCTTGCCGCCCGAGCCCCACGGCCCACCGCCGCCCTGATTTGTCCAAGGCATCGAATAATGTCTCCCGCGGGCTCTCTTGCCCGGCTGACCTATAGTTGGGAGGGGTTATAGGGGACGCCAAGCCCCGTTACAACGCGCCCTCATGCCGCGTTTTGTTGGCTGCTCAGCGCCTTATAGCGGTTCAGCGCTTCACGTATGTCGCCAGCGCGAAATTTGCATCGTCATCCGGCCCCGCAAAGTGTTCCTCGCGCGATATCTCTTGCCAAACCTCCAGATCAATAGGCGGAAACAGCACATCCCCCTCAGGCGATGCATGCACATGAGTAATTTCCAGGCGGTCGGCCATTGGCATTGTCGTTGCGAATATATCGCTTCCGCCGACTACCATGATTTCATCGGTCCCGCGCTTGACCGCATCGGTGTGGGCATAGCCGAGCGCAGCATCGAGACTTGTGGCCAACACCGCCCCAGGCGCGACCAAACTGAGATCTCGCGTGAGCACGATGTTGGTACGGCCTGGAAGCAACTTTCCAATAGATTCATAAGTCTTACGGCCCATGATCACCGGCCGGTTTAGCGTCACCTTACGAAAGTGTTGCAAGTCGGACTTCAGGCGCCAAGGCAGTCGACCATCACGGCCTATGACCGAATTGTCTCCAATAGCCGCAACCAAAACGATTTTCATAACGCCGTCTCGTCGCACGCAAACACTTTCATGAGGTACAAATCAACCGGGTGAAAAGGCGCTGCATAGTTTGAGGATCTGTTCCCTGCATAGGACGATTATTCTGATAATTCACTAACGCTCGATCACCCAGCACAGAAAATGCACTGCCAAAATTCGATCTGGCGGTGCGAGATTTAACTTAAAATCATCTTAGCCGATGGATACAAACAGCGACAACAAAAGCACCGCTTTTTGACAAACAGGCTACACAGCCACCTCGGCCTTGATGTGGGGATGTGGATCATAATTTTCGATCGTAAAATCCTCATACTGAAATGCGAATATGTCCTTGACGACCGGATTGAGCCGAATCGTCGGCAGACGCCGGGGTTCACGCGACAATTGCAGCCGCGCCTGCTCAAGGTGATTCAGATACAAATGGGCGTCGCCGAAAGTGTGAACGAAGTCACCCGGCTTGAGGCCGGTCACCTGTGCCACCATAATCGTCAACAGCGCATAGGACGCAATGTTGAACGGCACACCGAGAAAAACATCGGCCGAGCGCTGGTAGAGCTGGCACGAGAGCTTCCCTTCGGCCACGTAAAATTGAAACAAACAATGGCACGGCGGCAGTGCCATCTTGTCGACATCGGCGGGATTCCATGCGGTGACAATCAGGCGGCGCGAATCCGGATTGCGTTTGATCATCGCAATCACATTACCGATCTGATCGATGGTCTTACCGTCTTTCGCCGGCCATGAGCGCCATTGCTGGCCATAAACCGGCCCCAAGTCGCCGCGCTCATCGGCCCATTCGTCCCAAATACGCACACCATGATCTTGCAAATATTTGACGTTGGTGTCGCCGGCCAAGAACCAGAGCAGCTCATATATTATCGATTTTAAATGCAACTTCTTGGTCGTGAGCAGAGGGAAGCCCTCATCAAGCATAAATCGCAACTGATGGCCGAATACTGACAAGGTGCCGGTGCCCGTGCGGTCGCGTTTTTCCGCACCACGACTAAGGATAAGTTCCATCAGATCAAGATATTGGCGCATCGGTCGTCTTTGTATTTATATTTCGCGACTCAAAAGATGGGGAAGTTTAACGCCCGCGGCAACCGCTTGCAGGTCCCTTATCAACGGCCGCAGTACTGCCAATTTCCAACCGCTCGGCGCCAGACCTGATAGCATTGCACTATCGCAGTTGGGGGTTTGCCATGGGCTTTGATCGCATTCTCATCGCTCGACTTCTATTCACCCTGATGACCGTTGGCTGGGCGGTGCTGACGGTCGTCGCCGACTTCAACAAGACCCACGCTACCAATCCCAAATGGACCCCGCATGCGCGCTTCCATGTGGTCTGGCAAATTTCGAGTTATGTAGGCTTCGGCATGCTTGCCTTTGCGCTGATCTGGTGGCCAGGGCCCCTCGCGGTCGAGCGGCTATATCTTGTCGCGCTCATGGGGGCGATCGTTTATGCCGCCTTTTTCGCCGCATTGATCGCCATGCCTATTTATGGCGGTGCCGCCTACGATAAAAACGGCTACCAGCCCTTCAAGGCTCCGATTCCTATCATCGCGAAGAAATGGGATGCGAATATCACCGCTTTCTCGATTCAGTTGGTGATTCTCACCGCAGGACTGTTAGCGGTTACCGGAATCTTATCTGGTTAAATCGGGTGAGCGGGCGAAAGCCCGCGCCCACAATCGTGGTCCTACAGCGCTACTCGACGAATACTTCCTCGCGCCGTTTGCGAATCATCGGCAAGGCCGCAATCACCAGCAGCCCGGCAGCAACCGCGATCAATCCTGCAGAAATCGGCCTGGTCAGGAAGACGGTGGCGTCGCCGCGCGCAATCAGCATGGCGCGGCGGAGGTTTTCCTCCATTAACGGGCCGAGCACAAATGCGAGTACCAGCGGTGCGGGCTCGAACTCGTGTTTGGCAAGCCAATAACCGAACAGACCGAAGACCGCAGCGATGACGACGTCAGTCGGCGAGTTGTTGATCGAGTAGATGCCGATGCAACAAAAGACGATGATCGAGGGATAAAGCAGCCGGTATGGCACTCGCAGCAGGCTCACCCACACGCCGACCAGCGGCAGATTGATGACGATCAGCATCAGGTTGCCGAGCCACATCGATGCGATCATGCCCCAGAATAACTCGGGCTGTTTGGTCATCACCTGCGGACCAGGCACGATGCCATGGATGGTCATGGCGCCGACCATCAGCGCCATCACCGCGTTGGGCGGAATACCGAGCGTGAGCAGCGGAATAAATGATGTCTGCGCCGCCGCGTTGTTCGCGCTTTCCGGAGCCGCCACACCTTGGATGGCGCCGCGGCCAAAGCGCTCAGGGTGCTTTGAGATACGCTTCTCGAACGTGTAGGCCGCGAACGAGGCCACCACCGCGCCGCCCCCGGGCAAAATCCCTAGGAGCGAACCAAGAATGGTACCGCGCGCAATCGCACCGGAAGAATCAATAAGGTCCTGTCGCGTCGGCATCAGCCCCTTGATCTTGCCCTTCACGAGGTCGCGGCTCTCCTGCGACATTTCGAGATTGCGGATGATTTCGGCGAAGCCGAATAGGCCCATGGCCACGTTGGTGAAACCGATGCCGTCAGACAGTTCCGCGATATCGAAGGTCATGCGGCCGGCGCCGGTTTCCAGGTCGGAGCCGACCATCGATAGCAACAGACCGGTGAGAACCATGGCGATCGACTTGAGCACCGAGCCTTTCGCCAGCACCACCGCGAAGATCAATCCCAGCAACATCAGCGAGAAATATTCCGCCGGGCCGAACAGCAGCGCGATGGAGGTGAGCGGCACACCCAACGCGGCTACCAGCACGGTGGAAACGCAGCCTGCGAAGAACGAACCGATGGCAGCGATCGAGAGTGCTGCGCCGGCGCGGCCTTGCCGCGCCATCTGGTGACCGTCGAGACAGGTGATGACCGAGGTGGCCTCACCTGGAATATTCACCAGCACCGAGGTGGTCGAGCCGCCATATTGCGCGCCATAATAAATGCCGGCGAGCATGATCAGCGCGCCGACCGGAGGCAGGCCGAATGTGATCGGCAGAAGCATGGCGACCGTCGCCACGGTACCGATGCCAGGCAGCACGCCAACCAGGGTACCGACCAACGCGCCAAGCAGACAGAAACCGATATTGTAAGGATTCGCGGCGACCGAGAATCCGAGCGCAAGATTGGCAAGAAGTTCAGACATGGCGGCGTTTCCTGCTCAGATCCAGGGCCATAGCTGGAATGGGAGCTGTAACAGATAGACGAACAGACCGACGCAGAACGCCGTCATCACCACAGCAGCGATCAAGCTTTCCAGCCACCGCATTTCGGTGGAACCGAAGATAGAGACCATGAACGCGGCAAAGGTCGACGGCACTAGCCCGAGGGGCGGGATGCTCACTGGCCCAAGATTGATGCCGCGGATCATGCCCGCGAAGGCGAGGATCGCCAAAATCACCCAGGCGGGTCCGCGAATTGCATAACTCTCAATCGGTGGGCCGTCGACAAACAGCCCCGTAAGCGCCACCAGCGCACCGACAGCAGCGAGCAGCCCTGCGAACAGACGAGGCGCAGTACCCGGCCCGAAAGCAAAGCCATGCGTACCGGGAAGATCGCCCGCGAGATAGATAGCAACGATTGCAAGTGCAATCAGTGCCAACCCGCCGTAGAAATCGCGCGGACCGCGGACTTTGAAACGAAGCCCACCCTTATGGTCGGAGGTTTTCGTCCCCTCAGCCATTAACTCCCCTCCCTACGTTTATTCTTATTGTTGTCTAAATGTTCCCAAGGCTTGTTTTTCAAGCCGTCCATGATCCCTAGCACATCAAGCCTGCTAGTCGGAAGCATGCCGTTCAGGGGCAAGTAGCTAAAAACGCCCGAAAGGCTTGGTCCGATTAGTGTTAAAAAGACCCCGAGAACTGTGCAACAAGCTATGGTGCGCGGTCCGAGCCGCGAAAAGCCAGTTTTGGCGTCAGCGCAATCACGACAATCTAAAAAATGCCGATCAATCCGAACAGACCACCGGCCGCGAACAGCCAGAGCGGATTTATCCGCGTGGCGAAGCCGACCACCGCCGTCGCCGCTGTCAAAATACCTGAATAGATATTGTGGTCGGCGCTGCGCGCCAACACGAAAGCGCTGGCCGCGATCAGTCCAAGCGAAACCGGAACCAGACCCGACTGAATGGCCATGCGCCAGCGGGCTCCTTTGAAGCGATCCCACGTGCGCGCGACCAAGAATGCGAGGATGCAGGTCGGCCCGCACATCGCCGTCGTTGCCACTGCAGCTCCGGCCAGGCCCGCGACATGATACCCGATCAGGGTAACGATGATCACGTTCGGCCCCGGTGAGACCTGCGCGATCGCGAAGCTGTCGGCAAATTGACGATCACTCATCCACTGCATCACTTCAACCGCGATACGATGCATTTCCGGAATTGCTGCATTAGCGCCGCCAACGGCGAACAGCGAGAGAAGCGCGAAATAACCAAATAGTGGAATCAGCGGGCTATCGTTCATCGCTTCACCCACGCGAGCGCAATACTGACGGGCGCAAGCGCCGCGAATACCCATGGTAATGGCCATTGCATGATCGCAACTCCGATAAAGGCGGCAATCGCAATGAGCGGCGCCCAATCCCACCGTTTGCGAAACAAGGGCGCTGCCATCTTGGCAACCACCGCGATCAGCAGACCAGTAGCCGCGGCGGTTATACCGGCAAGTATGCGACTGAGTATTTCAAGGTCGCCGAAACGCGCATAAAGGAATGCCAACGCGGTAACGATGACCAATGGCGGCCCCATCAGGCCAGCGAGCGCAACGGCGGCGCCTGCCGCACCACCGAAGCGCGAGCCGAATACGACCGAGAAATTCACCACGTTTGGTCCCGGCAGAAATTGCGATAGCGCAAAGGCCTCATTGAATTCCTCCGCGGTCATCCAGCGGCGCTGTTCGACAATCATCCGCCGCGCCCAGGGTAGCGCGCCGCCGAAACCAGAAATGGAGACGACGACGAAGGCGCTAAAGAGTTCAAATAGTGAAGGACGGTTGATGAGAGGTGCGGCTGCGCCGGGGGAAACGGACATGGCGCCAAAACGTATCCCTACCCCGCAGATGCGACTAGACCGCCGATAGCGTAGCGCCGATACCGGCTGCGAATAGCGCGGCGCCCACTAAACATCGAACGTTTACTATGCCGTGGCATAACGGTGGCCCATCGCAGACCGTAGTTACCCGCGCGCGCCGTTCTTATCGCTCAGATCTCCGACCCGCACATCACGTCGCCGGGCACGCTCGCCTGCGGCCGCGTTGATACCGCGGCCGCGCTGGCGCGCTTGATCGACGCGCTAAATCGCTTGTCGCCGCGTACGGATCTGGTGGTGATTTCCGGGACATCGCCCGACGCTGCCGCCTGCACGGGTGGCTCCCCCGGCAAGGGATTCGGAAGCGTGGTCACACCTACCAACCGGCGAATTTCCTGGTTTATT
>DASWAK010000516.1:0-1892 GCA_036391175.1 Pseudolabrys sp. | reverse complement strand
TTTTTGGCAAATCAGTCCCCAAACGGAAGTATACACGGGAATACCCTGCAACAGATCCGCAGTATTTTACCGGCGTGCGGGGCCAAAGCGGACATGCCCTTTTGCACTGCAAATATCCGCTTTGGGCCGATTTTGTTGCAGAAGTCAGCAACGACAGCTGCGTGACGGCTGGCGCGAACTCAAGGAGTTGCCTGCCATCCGCTCCCTAGCGCGGATGGTCTTTCTCCACTGCCACCGAACTCTGCACTCGTTATGCAAAGCACGCTTGTGTGATCGGCGGTGGTCGGACGACCAGCTTTGCGAGCCTGCGGAGGTTTTGCGCGATTGCCGCTAGGGTGAACTCGAACTGAGCACCGCATGGTCCACGCAAGCGCAGACGACCGAGCCGAAAGATACGCTTGAGATGTGCAAACAGCATCTCAACACGTTTGCGATCGCGGCGCGATCGTTCGAATGCTTCGGTCTTGGCCAGGGCCCGCGCAACGTCACGAGCCTGCTCGTAGATGTTGCGCGGGATTCTGCGCAGAGGCGCCATTGGGCAGCACTGCGCCTTGAATACGCAGCCACGACAGTCGCGTGTTCTCGCTAGATAGAGAAGGGTCTCCCCATCATTGACCAGCTTGCCCGTCGTGGTGAGAACCTTGCCGGCCGGGCAAAGGTAACCGTTCCGCCCCTTGTCGAAGGTGAAATCTTCCCGACTGAAGGTGCCATCCTCGCGCTTCGACTTGTCGACCACCGGGATATGCGGCGCTATCTTCGCCTCGTTGACCAGCCAGTCGAGGTTGGCTCCGGAACCGTAAGCCGTATCGCCCGCGAGCCGTTCCGGCTTGATGTCGAAGCGCTGCTCGGTGCGTTCGATCAGGGTCTTGGCGGCGCCAACCTCGGCTTGGCGGATGGCGCGCGACGCCTCGACGTCCATGATGATGCCGAACTTCACGTCAATCAGATAATTGTCAGAATAGGCAAAGAACGCCGGTCCGCGCATGGCCCCCGTCCATTGGGCGGCGGGGTCGGACGGCGAGACGAACTTGGGTGCCACGTCGCTGGCAGCCCCGAATGCCGCGTCATCAAGCGTGGC
Source organism: Pseudolabrys sp. (assembly GCA_036391175.1). GTDB lineage: Bacteria > Pseudomonadota > Alphaproteobacteria > Rhizobiales > Xanthobacteraceae > Pseudolabrys. The sequence goes on along the minus strand of DASWAK010000516.1, from coordinate 814 downwards.
GAGATACTCCTTCGTCGCGCGGCTTACTGCCTGTGCGTCAAGCTCTCTGTTCCACTGTGAGCCGGGGGTTGATCGCTGCTTATTGGCGTCGGCCACAATCAGACTGGCATCCACCGCAAAGCCCTCGCCGCCGACCAAACCAGCCTTAATGCACGCGCCCACAACACGCTCGAACACGCTCCGGAAAATGCCGCTGTCGCGGAACCGTTCATTGCGGGCCCGCGAAAACGCCGAGTGATCCGGGACCTTGTCCTCAAGCGAGAGCCCACAAAACCAGCGATAGGCAAGGTTCACTCGCACATCACGGCAAAGCGCCCGCTCCGATCGGATCGCAAACACGTAGCCGACGATGAGCATCCGGATCATCAGCACCGGATCGATCGATGGCCGACCGAGCCGAGGATAATAAGGTGCCAACTCGGAATGCACCCAACTCAGATCAAGAACCGCAGCAATCTCACGGACCGGATGATCATCCGGCACTGCCTCATCAAGCCGAAATGAATAGAAAAATTGTTCCTGGTCGTGGTTGAGCCGTCCCATCATGGCCCGCTCCCGTCACGAATCACATCACAGCGAGGGAATCACTGACCAAAAAAGCCTGCAACGGACTTTTGCAACAAAATCATCCGATAGCGGACATGGCATAACCTTGGCCAGCCAAGAGTGCTGCGACCGCAGTGCCGTCCGTACTATCACCACAGGCGATCCGATGCGGGCCGGCTAGCCAGATGTCGCCGAGGTGGCTGACGGCCTTTTCGGCCAGCTCAGGGACTTCATCTTCGTCGGTAAGACCGGTCGTGCCAGGCGGGTT
>DASWAK010000515.1:0-11410 GCA_036391175.1 Pseudolabrys sp. | reverse complement strand
GCGCGAGATAGCATCGGCGCGGTCCTCCGGTCTGACGATCATCCCCTTGATCGCATCGCGGGTATAGCGCCCCTGTGTGATATAGATCGGCATGCTCTGGCCTCCTGCTGCGCGGCTACTGCGCTATCCAGAGCGACATCATACGGAAAGCCCGAGGCAGAATCGCGACAGCCAGCCGCGGCCGCGGTCAAGCGCGATCGAGCTGGCTTTCCTTGGCGACGCGTTCGAAGGCCTCACCGGAACTCTTGATCCGGTACTGATAGTCGTCACCGTCGGACGGCAGCAGTTTGACTACCGTATAGCTACCCGTCGCAGCGGCCCGGCCAAAAGTCGGTGAAGTGTAGTAGACCATTTCACCAACCTGGTACTTGTGCGATCGCACCGGTATTTCATGTGTGGCCACCGGCTGCATCGGCGGGCTCGACGTGCGGATCATTTTCGTAGTCTTTGCCGGGCTGGCAGCCGCCGTAGCCGCTCGCGCCGGCCTCGTGGCTTTGCCAACGGGAAGACGAGCCGATTTCGACACCTTTTTTGTCGTAGCCCGGGCGCTTTTTTCGCTTTTTTTTGCGGTCCGCCGGGTCGTCTTGGCCGACCGCCCGGCAGTTTTTGCTGAATGTCTGCTCATAAATTCAATATAGCAGCAAATTTTGTTTGCGGGCAAAGTTTTTTAGGCCAGAATACTCGTACTTTCAAATAGTTAGAGCGCAGGTGATGACCATATAAAGTTAACGACAAGCGACCCAAAACCGTCTGTTTTGCTGTCACAATTCACATCTAAGCCCCCTAAGCGGGCCCGGAACTGCTCTTGGTCAGCTGCGTTTGAGATCGGGGAACGAGGAGTTTCACAATGCGCGTCCTCATCGGAATCCTTCTCGGTGTCATACTCACCATTGGTGGTGCCTACCTCTATGACTCCCACAACGCGGTGACGGCCGCGAACGCCAACAGCCTGCAGCGGCCGATGGTGAACTGGGATGTCGTCAGCAGTAACTGGAACCGCCTCACGGAGCGCGCCCGCGCCGAGTGGACCCGTCTTGCCGGCTGATATCCGTTTCCTTCAGACGTCAGTTATCCACTACCCACGCGAAGCGCGTCGATGATGGCGCGCCGGTCCATATGCGTGCCGTCATCTCCTTCGATCCACAGCGGAATGCGGCCTGTCCCTTCCAAATGGCGCGCCCATGACAGGGCGTCATCAAGCACCGCAAATTCCTTGAATAACAACTGTGATTTTTCGAGCGGCGAAACGTCCGCTGACCCCTTCGGGCCGCTGTAAACACGGAAGTGCATATTTGACCTCGTGGTTGCGCCCCAGAACAATGTAACGCATAAGCGCTTTTGCGGTTCTTGGCTCGATTTCCGGACCGTCCCGACATGCTATCGTGCCGGTTTCACGGGGGCGGCCCATGCGAGCGGCTTATTATGAGCGCAACGGCACCGCGCGCGAGGTACTGCAAATCGGCGACATACAAACGCCGCGCGCCGGCGCGGGTGAAGTACGCGTCAAGCTTGCCACCTCGGGCGTCAATCCTTCTGACGTTAAATCGCGGCAGGGTTCCACGCGCAAAATAGCCTTCCCACGCGTAATTCCGCACAGCGATGGGGCCGGAGTGATCGATGACGTCGGCGACGGCGTTGCAAAGGCCCGCATCGGCGAGCGTGTATGGCTATGGAATGGCCAGTGGAAACGTGCTTTCGGCACGGCCGCCGAGTTTATCGTGGTGCCAGCCGCGCAAGCGGTGACGCTGCCGGGCAATGCGAGTTTCGAAGCCGGTGCCTGTCTTGGAATCCCGGCGATGACGGCTATCCACGCTGTCATTCTCGCTAGTGTCACCAAAAATACGACGCTATTGGTATCGGGCGGCGCCGGCGCGGTCAGCCAATACGTCATTCAATTCGCAAAAGCGAAAGGTGCGAATGTCATAACCACGGTGTCCTCGCCCGAGAAGGCCAAGGTCGCGCGCGAGGCCCGCGCTGACCATACCATCGACTACAAACGTGAGAATGTTGGTGATCGGGTAATGGAGATCACCAAAAACCAAGGGGTCGACGCAGCGATAGAGATGGATCTCACAGCCAACGCCAAGCTCATCCCGAGCGTGCTGCGGCCCAAGGGCAGTGTCATCGTTTACGGCACCGGACCTGAAGCAGTTCTGCCGGCTGCTTTTTGCTTGGTCAATTCTATCCGGTTGCAGTTTTTTCTAGTCTACGAACTTGACGCGGCCGAGCGCGAACGTGCCATCGCGACCATTAACGACGCGCTCAAAACCGGCGCTTTGGTCAATCGCGTAACGCAACCTGTCTTTTCACTGGCAGATACAGTCGCCGCACATGAAGCAGTCGAGCGCGGCACGATCGGCAATGTCATTGTAAAAATCTGAGATTGCGCGTCAAACACTGGGTGACGCGCTAGGGCGCCACTACGGCCTCTGGGAAGCCGGCAGCATCAAGCGCGCGTCGTACCAAGCCCGATTTCTTCGCAACTTCGAGCAGTTCGCTCGCAATCTTTAGCGCAATCGGCCGCCCCTTGGGCACCGCGATCGCGATACCGGTTTGCTGGAAATTGCCTGACAGCACACGCGCGCCCGGCAACTTCGGCAGTAGCCCGGCGAACGAGTCATGGGAGAGCGCGAAGGCATCGCCCTGCCCTTTCCGCGCCATCTCCGTCATCTGATCAACGCTTGGTACCTCTTCGACGCTGGCATTCGGCGCCGTGCGGCGGGCGCTGCGGGCAGTTGTGGTATTGGAGATCGCCACAATCCGACGACCCGGGCGATTGACCTCATCGATGGTTTCGATGGTCGAGCCGGCCGGCACCAGGTAAGTGCTTTCGATGAAATAGTAGGCCGGTCCAAAATCTACGCGCTTCGCGCGCTCGGCGTCCTGCGGCATGAAGGCGACGTCGCACTCACCTTTTGCGACCGCATCGGTGACCTGACCTGAATTATCATAGACCTGCAGCGCCAGCGGGAGTTTCAAGGCGGCGGCGAGGCCACGGATCAGATCGACGGTCACGCCTTTGACGTCGCCCTTGCCATCCTTGACGGCGAAAAAGGCAGATGCCGCCGGTGCGGCAACCACACCGCCACGAAGTTTACCACTTGGCGCAAGCTCCTTGAGATCTAGGGGACTGGTCATGACGCCCGCATTTAGCACGCGTCGACAGGGTGGGCTACGGCGCTAGGCGAGACGCGTCACAGAGGCGTGAGAGCCTATCCGCTGCCCAACCGCTACTGGTGCGGCCGGTAGTCCTGGTTGGTGAAAGCCGCACGGCTCGGCCGCTGGATGACGATGAAGCCGTTTTCGGTGGCTTGATGGCAGGCATTGCAGGCGGCGGTGAGCTTGTCGTAGCCGGCGGCGAAAGTTTTGAAGTCCTTCGCTTCGACGGCCTTCTCCAGGCCAGCAATCTCCTTGGTGATGACAGCGTCGAGCATATCGGCAAGAGGCAGACCTTTGAAGGTCGGCACGAAGTCCTGCACGTCACCCATGATCTCCTTGATCTCGCCGAGTTCATAGGCAGCAAGCGGCCAGTTACGCGCCTTGGCGGCGAACCAGAGCTTGTTGTGCTCGATCAAAATCAAATTCATAAACTGCTCAAGTCCTGGCACATAGGCTTTCGGCGCGTCCTTTGTCGTTTCCTTCGGCACTTCTTTTGCGGGGGACGGCGCCGGTGTCTGCGCGCTCACAGCAGGCGCAAACAGCGTCGCCGCGAGCGCAGCCAGGATTATTCGACGACGAATCGGCGAGCCCCGTGTCATTAGTCACATCCTGAAAACGCCAAATCTGGTTTTCCGCACCGGCGCGTTCAGTGCCGCAGAAAATGCCAGCGCCAATACCCGGCGCGTCTCGGATGGCGCAATGATGCCATCGTCCCACAGGCGTGCAGTGGCATAATAAGGATTGCCCTCAGTCTCAAACTGGTCGCGCAGCGGTTGCTTGAATTCTTCCTCTTCGACTTCCGACCATTTGCCGCCGTCGGCTTCGATATTGTCGCGCTTGACGGTTGCCAGCACGCTTGCTGCCTGTTCTCCCCCCATCACGGAGATGCGTGCATTGGGCCAGGTGAACAGAAAACGGGGACCGTACGCGCGGCCGCACATGCCGTAGTTACCAGCACCATAAGATCCGCCGACAATCACCGTAATCTTCGGGACCTGCGCGCAAGCTACCGCCGTCACCATCTTGGCGCCGTCCTTTGCGATGCCGCCGGCCTCATAGTCGCGACCAACCATGAAGCCGACGATGTTTTGCAGAAACAGCAACGGAATGCGGCGCTGGCAGCAAAGCTCGATGAAATGTGCTGCTTTTAGTGCGCTTTCGGAAAAAAGAATGCCGTTGTTGCCAAGAATGCCAACCGGCATCCCGTGAATATGCGCAAAGCCCGTGACCAATGTCGGACCATAAAGCGCCTTGAACTCGTCGAACTCGGATGCATCCACGATGCGCGCGATTACCTCGCGCACGTCGTATTGCTTTTTCAGATCGACCGGCACAATCCCGTCCAGCTCGGCCGCATCAAGTTCCGGCTCACGCGATTTCAGTAATGGAATATCAACGTTCTTTTTCGCATTCAGGTTGGCGACGATACGACGCACAATGCTCAATGCATGATGGTCATCTTGCGCATAATGGTCGGCAACGCCGGATTTGCGGGCGTGCACATCGGCGCCGCCCAATTCTTCTGCGCTCACCACCTCGCCAGTCGCCGCTCTTACCAACGGAGGGCCGCCGAGAAAAATGGTGCCCTGGTTTTTGACGATAACCGTTTCGTCTGACATAGCCGGCACATAGGCGCCGCCTGCGGTGCACGAACCCATGACCACTGCGATCTGAGGAATCCCAAGCGAAGATAACGTAGCTTGATTGTAGAAGATGCGGCCGAAATGCTCGCGGTCGGGGAACACCTCGGTCTGATGCGGCAGATTGGCGCCACCGCTGTCGACCAGATAGATACAAGGCAAGCGGTTTTCGCGTGCGATTTCCTGCGCCCGTAAATGCTTCTTTACCGTCATCGGAAAATAGGTGCCACCCTTGATGGTGGAATCGTTGCACACCACCACGCATTCGCGACCCTCGATCCGGCTGATACCGGTGATCAGACCGGCACCGTGAATGGCATCGTCATACATGCCATTGGCGGCGAGTGGTGACAGCTCCAGGAAAGGCGCGCCAGGATCAATCAGATTCATCACCCGATCGCGCGGCAACAGCTTGCCGCGCGCTACATGGCGTTCGCGCGCCCGCTCCGACCCGCCCAAGGCCGCTTCGGCGCGCCTTGTTTGCAATTGGGCCACCAGTGCATGCATGCGCTCGGCATTGGCGCGAAATTCAGGAGCGTTTTTGTCGATCGACGACGAAAGAATCGCCAAGGTTCCCTCCCCGATCAGGACGACGGAAGTTGCCTTGGTGGAACCCGGAACGCAATGGCGGTTCTTCTATTGCGAATCCGTAACATGCGGAACCGGCCGTGCTGCGAAACGTTTCATCTGTCACGAGGTTCTCGACATCGTCGAGAAATTCGGAGGGCATCCAGAGGAGGCATCCCGTGAGGAAAGCCAAATTGTTATCGACCGTAGCGGCGGCACTGCTGTTGAGTGCCGGCGCCGCATCGGCACAAGGAATGAGCAAGGACAGTACGCCCGAGCGCGCGCCCGCGGCGCAGCAAAATGCGCCCGCCGAGAAGGTCGCACCTTCGATGAAGGGCGGCGAGCATAAAGCGCCACAAACGACCGGTCAGGCAATGCCGAACGGCGGCAAGGCCTCGCAAACCACGGGTCAAGCCACGCCGGACGCCAAGTCTGGCAAGGCGCGCGAGACGACCGGACAGTCGCCGAAGTCCGAGAAGTCTGACATGGATCAGCGTGGACCTGGCAGCGCACCTCGCGAACTTAGCCCCGCGAACGGTGGCAAAAACCTGAAATCCAACTCGGATAACAGTCCGGCAGCGCCGTCCACAAAGTCCACTACCGAGGGACAGCGCAGCACTACCACCGGCCAGGGCGCCGCTGGTTCGGCGAAGCTCACGACTGAACAGCGCACCAAGATCACCTCGATCATCAAACAGCAGAAGGTAGAACGGGTAAATCTGAATGTGTCAGTGAACGTCGGAACCCGCATCCCGGCTAGCGTCCACCTCTATCCACTGCCGCAGGAGGTAATCGTGATCTATCCCGAGTGGCGCGGTTACGACTACATCTTAGTGGGCGACCAAATCGTGATCATTAATCCACGTACGCACGAGATCGTCGCTATCGTCGAGGCGTAACCTCTCAATCGCGACGATCTTGCGCCGGCGGCCGGGAACTTTCCCGGCCGCTTGCCATTTCGCGGTCGCTTTTTAAAACTTTTTTCTGAAATCGTCCGAGTTCCCGGAACACCGTCTCTCTGCTTCCGTTGTTCCGATTGCCGCAAGCCGGCATTACCAAACAAGGAGGCAGACGATGAAGACGTTGACCACTCTCGCCGCCGTCGCCGCACTCGTCGCGGGCGTTTCTTTCGCCCAGGCACAAGGCACGATGGGCTCACCTTCGTCCGGGAGCAGCATGCAAAAATCCCAGACGATCGGAAATGCCGCGTTCTGCATCAATACGTCAGCAACCGGCGGCCTTAACTGCAAATATGCTAGCATGGCAGCCTGCGAAAAGGACGCGAAGCCTCAGAACCTGAATTGTTCGCCGAACCCGAACAAGAGCACGACCGGTTCAAAACAGTAGCGGTAGCGTAGTCAACTCAATCGACGCCCGTGCTGGTCAAGCCGGCACGGGCTTCAGCGCGTATGTATTTGATCAACGTTCCATCCATGCGAATGGAACGGGCGGCGGACCACACCTCAAGTGCAGAAAGCCGGCGCTTGCGCCGGGTTTTTCGTTTCGCGTGCTTTCACAGCCGCCTACTACTAGGCTTATCGCCTCTCGACCGTGGAGGCGCCAATGGAAGCCCAATTCGACAACTACAAGGATCTCAAGCTGAAACTCGACGGCATCGTGCCGCCCGGCACAGGTTTTCACCGCAATCTTTTGTTCGACGCACTTTATAGCTCGCTGCCGCGCGATCCGCAGGTGAAGGTGCAAATTTACAATGCTGAGATTGTGCCAGGAGGCTACACAAATTGGCATTGCCATAACGGCGCGGCGTTTTTCGTGGCACTCCAGGGCTTGTTCGAGGCGCATTTTCAGGAAGGCGTTTTGGTCAAGGCGAAGGCCGGCGAGTGCTATTCCGAGCCGATTGCCAAATTCCACCGCGGGCATAACCCACATCCAGAACTGCCTTATCTCTGCGTCGGCGTGTGCTTTACTTCTCCAGACCGTGAGCATGTGACCAACTCGGTCGAACGGCCGTGGTGACATAGCGTGTCCCGTCGATCCGAGGTGAGCGCCGGCATTCTGGCTTTCCGTCGCAAGCCACGGCTCGAACTGCTGCTAGCTCATCCTGGCGGTCCCTATTGGCGCAACAAAAACGACGGCGCCTGGTCAATTCCCAAAGGTAACGTCGAATCCGGTGATCTACTCGTCTGCGCCAAACGCGAATTCAACGAGGAAACCGGCCTCGTTGCGGCTGGGCCGTTCTTCGAACTCACACCGCTACGTCAAAAGAGTGGGAAGACAGTCCATGCTTTTGCGCTCGAAGCCGATTTTGACCTCAGCGCCTTCGCCAGCAATCTGTTCGAAATGGAATGGCCGCCGCACTCGGGTAAACATCAGAATTTTCCCGAGGTTGACCGCGTCGCCTATTTCGGTCTCACCACCGCTCGTAGAAAAATTCTGTCGGGACAGCGGCCCTTTATTGAGGAACTGGTGCAGCGGCTGAAGAAAAACGTGCCGGTCTGAGCGGCGTGCGAGTCGAAAGCTCATTTCACCGCGACACCGCGCACCAAAGGCCAATCTGGCTCGTTACCCTTCATTATCCAGGGCTCCTTGAGCGCCGCGGCGCGCCACTCGCCCCAAGCCGGCAGCGCCATAACGGCGTCCATATAGCTGCGCGAGACTTTGCCAACATCTACCCCGTAAGTGTGAAAACGCGAAACTATTGGTGCATACATGGCATCGGCCGCACCAAAAGCACCGAACAAAAACGCCCCTCCTTGCCCAAAATGCGCGCGACAATCGCTCCACAACGACTCGATGCGCCGAACATTTTCTAATACATCGTCCGGCTGCGGCCGCGACTTGGCCGGCAGCCAAAGATTCATCGGACAATTCTTACGCAGGGCCTGGAAGCCTGCATGCATCTCTGTGGCAACTGTGCGAGCATGACTGCGCGCGCCTACATCACACGGCCATAAGCTCGCGTTGGGGAATTTTTCTGCGAGATACTCGAGGATCGCCAGCGATTCCCAGATGTGGAGATCGCCATCGATCAACACCGGCACCTTGCCCGCCGGAGAATATTGCAGGATTTGCTCGCGGCTACCCAGCTCGTAAAGCGGAATCACCTTCTCTTCGAAAGCGATGCCGGCGACCTTCATGGCGATCCACGGCCGTAACGACCATGATGAATAGTTCTTGTTGCCAATGATCAGCGTCAGCGTCATGGCAGTCCGAAGTCACCCAATTAGGCGCACGAAGATGCGCGGCACCGTGTCATCCCAACAAGCAAATTTTCCTGACGTCTGCCGCAAAGAAGGAAAATGATCTCATCCCTTCTTCTCACCCGGCGTAGGATCCGGTACCTCGACCGGCCCCCCGGTTTTTTTCCACGCGTCAAAGCCGCCCTGAATATGCGCAACGGGTTTGAGCCCCATACGCTGCGCGGTCTGAGCAGCCAGCGCGGAGCGCAAACCCCCGGCACAGAAGAACACGAATTTCTTGTCCTGGGCGAAAACCGGTTTGTGATAGGGACTTTGCGGATCGATCCAGAACTCCAGCATCCCACGCGGGCAATGGTAGGCACCCGGCACCCGGCCCTCGCGCTTCAATTCGCGGATGTCGCGAATATCGACCAGCACGGTGTCATCGCGACCAGTAAGTTTGACGGCCTGTTCGATCGGCAGGGTCTCTATTTCGCGCTCGGCAGCCTCACACAAGGCCTTGTATCCGGTCGTGATCGTCTGCGGCATAGCTTGTCTCCTTAGACCCGCATGCTGGCAGAGCGCATTGGCGCACTCAAGCCGACCGGTTGATGCTCGCCCCGCAAGCAGGCACCATTACCTGCGAAGAGCGACTTGAAAGCCCATGACAGCCCTCACTTTGCCTGATCTCGCCGCCTTGGCCTGGTTTCTCGGCGCCTGGATTGTCTATTCGATTGTGATCGAAAGGAGTGCGAAAGGCCGCACCAGCCTCAACGCGCTTATGAACGGCTATCGCGAGGAATGGATGGTGCAATTGCTGGCACGCGACATGCGTATGGTCGACGCACAGGTCACAGCCGCGTTGCAAAACGGCACAGCATTCTTCGCCTCCACGAGCCTGATTGCCATCGGCGGCGCGCTAACACTGCTGCACTCAAGCGAGGAAATAATATCGGTGATGTCGCTGTTGCCTTTTGGCACCACGCCGTCGCGTGGATTGTGGGATCTGAAGATGATGGGATTGATCGTCATCTTCGTCTACGCATTCTTCAAGTTCGCCTGGTCCTACCGGCTATTCAATTATTTCGCCATCATGGTCGGCGCCGCACCACTACCCGCTGAGAAGTACACGCCGACGGCCCAGGCTTTCGCCCATCGCGCGGCGCGTCTTTGTGCCGATGCCGGCCGCCATTTCAATCGCGGCCAGCGCGCCTTTTTCTTCGCACTTGGTTATCTGGGCTGGTTCCTGGGTCCGGTGCCTTTCGCATTGTCCACCGCTGGCATTTTGGTCGTGATGTGGCAGAGGCAGTTCGCGTCCGACGCGCGCAAGGCATTCGAAACCGACCTGGACAATACAAAGGCAACGCCGCCAAAGCAGCGCAGTCTCAGGCCATCCCCATCAAGACGGCGATAGCGGCCACGATCAACACCGCCAGCGACGCCGCAAACATGGTGACGAGCCGTTCACGCTGCTCGTCATGCGCACCAGCCTCTTGGTGCGTGGCCGGCTCTAACGCAGCTAAATGGAAACCTAGTGGCATAGGCGCCCCCTAAAAAGGCATCGTTTCGATGGTGCGCGAGCACGTCTACGCGAACTCGGGCGTACGAATCGCCCTAATCAATAAGTTTATCACTATTTCCGCGCGTGCCGCCTGCCGCGCCGTCTAACTCGCTGCCAGATCCCTCAGCCGCAGCTGGACACGTTCCTCGCCTTGCCAGCGGTCGACGGCAATTTGGCCAGCGGCGTGCACAACGCGACCACGACTATCCAGCAACGCCTTGCCAAGCGGCTGGCCGACGGCACGGAAGGCAATCGCATTCACGAACTTTCCATCGCCGGACCGGAAGCGTGCGCGGATGTGGTTTTCGCCAACAGGATCGGCATAGGCGAGCGTATGTGCCGGCAGCGCCAACACTGGCTCGGGATTGCCGGCACCGTACGGCCCAGCGCGAGACAGCAGGTCAGCGAGCGCAAGGTTGAAGCCGCCGGCCGCAATCGCACCATCAATCAGCAGCGCACTGTCACGCCGTGCCGCCTCGACCGGCACCGCCAATGCATCCTCGAGATAAGCGCGGAATGCGCCAAGCGCGTCTTTCTTCAGAGTCACTCCGGCGGCCATGGGATGACCGCCACCCTTAAGCAAAATGCCTTTTTGCACTGCACGCCGCACTGCTTGTCCAAGATCAACGCCTGGGATCGAGCGGCCCGAACCCGTGCCGGCGCCACCGGGCTCAAGCGCAATCGCAAAAGCCGGACGGCCATAGCGCTCCTTCAGGCGCGCCGCCACCAATCCGACCACGCCTGGGTGCCAACCTTCCGCGGCGGTAACAACCACCGCACCCTTCTCTTCCAATCCGAGCGCTGTGAGTGCCTCGGCTTCGGCTTGAGCAAGCGTCGCCTGCTCGATCTGCTGACGTTCACGATTTAATCGATCGAGTTCAACAGCAATGCGTGCAGCTTCGCTCGGATCTTCCTCCAGAAGAAGGCGCACGCCGAGATCGGCACGGCCAATGCGACCACCGGCATTGATGCGTGGACCCAACAGAAACCCGAGATGCCAAGGTTCGGGGGGACCGCTAAGACGTGCCGCATCCATTAGTGCGGTCGCTCCCGGGTGCTCGCGGCGCCTGAGTGCGATGAGCCCCTTGGCGACGAAAGCGCGATTGAGACCACGCAGCGGCACCACGTCGGCAACGGTGCCGAGCGCCACAAGATGCAAGAGTGAGAGTAGATCAGGCTCAGCCCGGGCGCCGGTCCAAAAATTTCGCTGACGCAACTCACGACTGACGGCGACCAATGTCAAGAACACCAGCCCAACCGCAGCGAGGTGCCCGAGGCCGGACAGGTCGTCGGCCCGATTCGGATCAACGATAGCCACAGCTTCGGGAAGCTTCTCGTCCGCC
>DASWAK010000514.1:0-2479 GCA_036391175.1 Pseudolabrys sp. | reverse complement strand
GGCAAGGCCGAGCCAGGCCTCGGCATCGCGCGGATGCTTTTCCACAGCGCGGCGGAAATGTTTCTCGGCGAGGCCGTAGTCGTTATGACGGAAGTACTTCTTGCCGAGACTCAACTCATCATTCGGATCGCTGCCGAGCAGGCCCGGTTCTGCTCTTGTGGTCACGCCCAGGGGCGGCGGTACCGTGCCGGTGGTTTCGTCGGCGGATGGCTGCGGGTCGGACGCGTCGGCACTAGCCTGCGACGCTGATGCATCAGTGGAAGGCGTTTTCGATCCAAACAGGTCAGAGACACTGTTTGATGTTGTGCACCCCGCCAACCACAGGCCGGCAACAGTGACGATTATTCCTCGGGCAATTCCAGGAAGCATGCCAACGCCTTGCGGAGTCGCCCGGTAACGGGACGCCGTCAGGCTAGGGGAGGATGGTTAAGAATATCTTCATGCCGCGAGCCGTTATTTTCGCGGTCAAAGCCGGAGATGTGGGCGCCCCGAAGTAGCGCGGGAAGCGCACCCGTATCAGAAGTAGCCCCCAACATGGAGGCGTACGATAACGGGCAGCAGAATGACCACAAACAAGACCGGGAAGATGCAGACCATCATCGGTACCGTCAGCTTGGCCGGCAGGGAATAAGCTTTTTCCTCAGCGCGCGAGAGCCGCTTGTGGCGCATATCATCGCTATATACGCGCATTGCGTCAGTGATGCTCGACCCGAGATCAATCGACTGGTTGATCAACGTCGCAAAGGCTCGCGCTTCGTCCAGTGCAAGACGGTCGGCAAAATGCTCGAGCGCATCCTTGAGTGGACGACCTGCACGGATCTCAAGGTTGGTCAAATGGATGTTGGCACTGAGCGAAGGATAGCCCTGGCCCAGCTCTCGTCCAACTCGCTCGAGCGAAGCCTCCATCGACAAACCTGAATCCGCACATACCACAAGCAAATCCATAAAATCCGGAAATCCGTAGCGATGCTGGAGTGTGCGCGCAGAAATTCGCCTGTCAATATACATACTCGGACCGACATAGCCGACGATTCCGCCCGCCACCACCATCAACCAGAAGAGCGACCCGCCGGTTGGCCTTACAAGCGGCAATAATACGAATATGGCAGCGGCCAGACCGATCGCCAAAGCCGTGCGTCCTATGAAGAAGTAAGCAACGCCACGCGGATCATAGATGCCGGCCTGCACCAGACGCCGGCGTAGCACCTTCATGTTCTCGTCATTCGACTCCGAGTAGTGCTTGGTGGTGTACTCGATGAGTTTGCTTAGCGCCCTAGCGCTGGAATATTGAAGTGAGCGTCCGTGATTTTTCTTGCGCTCTTCGTCATCCATGATGCGCGCGGTGCGCTTCTTGACCGCGCCGCGCACGCGGACTGCCACCATTAGCGAGAATGCCAACATCGCGGCCGCGAGGAAGATCAGCAACGCCATAAACATGGCGTTGCCGTCGCTCACCATATCTCTGAACACGGTGAGGATCATGTCCATCGGTTAGATCCTGAAATTGACCATGCGGTACATGATAAAATTACCGACGCACATCCAGCATCCGGCCAACGCAAGAGCGATTTTGGTCACGTCCTGATCCCAAACAGCGGCGTAAAAACTTGGCACCATAAACTGGATGACGGCGAACATTCCGATCGGCAGCGAAGACAAAATGAGTGCTGATGCACGGCCTTCAGAGGCCAGCGCGCGAATTTTACGGCGCATCTTGAAGCGCTGCCGGATCACCGATGAAAGGTTTTCGAGAATCTCGCCGAGGTTGCCGCCGGTCGAGCGCTGAATCGCTACCGCAGTAACGAACAATGGCAGATCATCGGCGCCAATGCGGAAATACAGATTTCGCATTGCGGTTTCGAGGTCGGAACCGTAGGTAAGTTCATCGGAAATAATGCCAAATTCCGTACCGATCGGATCGGGCATTTCCTTCGCAACCATAGAAATGGCAATTGGTACCGGATGACCGGCGCGCAACGACCGAACGATAATGTCGATGCCATCGGGAAATTGCGCGCTGAATTTCTTCTGCCGGCGCCCGCGCAACAGTTTCAGCACGAGCGGCGGCATTACGATGCCGCAAAATAACGCAGCAAGAAGGGCGTGAAATGCATTGCCTTCAAAAATCAGCACGGCCGCGAATATCACCGCCGCCGAGATCGCAATGACAAGGATTAACCGGCTGAAGCCGATGGTAAGACCAGATTGCAACAGCAGCTGATTGAGTTTGACTATTGGTAATCGATAGTCACCGCTGCTGGTTAAGCCGCGCTCGCGCCGCAACTGCACGAGAACACTTTCACGGTCGGCTTTGTCCGCCATCACCTTGAGCCGGCGATTGATGTTTTTACGATAGGAGGCGTTGTTGTAGACCAGTAGATAGATGCCTTCCGCGAACATCGCCGCCGATATGCCGACCAGCAGATAGAACAGGTAAATTGAATTAAAATCGAACATGGCCGTTCAGAGCGGCTGCGAG
>DASWAK010000513.1:0-7208 GCA_036391175.1 Pseudolabrys sp. | reverse complement strand
AGTTCGATCGTCCAGGCGCTTGCGCCTTCGGCTGGCGCGCTTCTTATAGAAGCAAAAGGTTCCGATGCGACCATCGGGGTATTGACGCTGCTCGCGCTGATCAATGTGTTGCTGATCGGCGCGCTTTGGTGGTTTTGCCGGAAGCCGTCTATCGGTGAATGAAGATCGCCGCCTGAGGACGATTATCCTGCTGGCTCTGTGCGGAGCTTAGCGAAAAGGCTAAACCGAGCAGCGTGAGAGCAAACATGCTGATGGCCAGGCGAATAAGGTTCACGCATTGCATCCTGAAATTGACTACGTCAGTTGGTCCAATAACGCGCAGGGTCGGGAAATGTTGCCGTTGCAGATGCTTTATTTCGAGGACCTCTCGGTCGGCATGACCGAGACGCTCAGAAAGGTCATCGATTCCTCGGATGTGGTCGGTTTCGCCGAGGTCACGGGCGACCGCAATCCCATCCATTTATCCGAGCATTTTGCCGCCAAAACACCGTTCGGCACCCGCATTGCGCACGGGCTGTACACGGCCAGCCTGATTTCTGCGGTCCTTGGCACAAGGTTGCCCGGTCCAGGTGCAGTTTATATCTCGCAGACCTTGAATTTTCGCGCACCTGTGAAAATTGGCGATATCGTTGACGTGAACGTATCGGTCGCCGAGCTGATGCCGGAGAAGTTCCGTGCCCGTTTGACTTGCACCTGTTCGGTCGGTGGTGACGTTGTGCTTGACGGAGAGGCTTGGGTCAAAGTGCCATCGAAGGAATCCGGTGGCCGTCCGCTGCCCAGAATTTGACCAAATAATTCGATGCGTGTTGCTGCCGCCAAATGAAAATAATCTACAGGCCCGGTTTCAAACCAAACACGCAGCGCCGTGATCCGTCAGGTCGCCGACATATTGTGACTTGCCCGTCGGGCGGAGCAACGGGCATCGCCTCATCGAAGGGTACCAATTCACCATCGATCATCCAACCACTGGCCGTCGATGACGTGCGTGTGTAGCTCTTGCAATCGTAATCGCCACAGCACCATTCGCCAGCGCCATTCTTAAAGGCGCCGCGATTGACCCAGCTGTCATGAGCAAATGAGGTTGTTGTGGCGAGAAGCACGGACACAAGGACAAGCAGTGAGCGGACGAGAGCTCGCAACATCGGTGGCCTCCATATAAATCCCCCGGCGCAGCGTTACTGTGGCGTCCTGAAACTGCTCCTCCTCCGTTTCCGGTACCGGTTGGCCGCCGGCTTTTGCTCCGTTGCAGCCAACTTGTTCGCACGCAGGCTTTTGAACGATTGCAGACGAATCAAGCCAAGTAAAATGCTAGCACGAATTGCGATTTATACGTGTAAAATATGCGGTGCGGCATAGCCGCTATGCTGTCAGGCAAATGAGACGATGACGATGACGCTGTCGTGGCAGCTTTGGCATGACCGACGTGGGCGAATTTCCCCGTTGCGCCTTTCCACGCTTGCGCTCCTGTTGTTTCCACTAGCCAAGGCGATCTTTCAGGCGAGCGAAATTGCTCACGGCGCGCGTCCGCTCAACGATTTGATCCACCGTGCCGGCTTCTGGGCTCTGATCTTTCTCGGCGTGACGCTCGCGGTGACGCCATTCCGGCGCATCTTCCGTTACGGCAATCTAATCGACATACGGCGCATGCTCGGCGTCGGGACCTTTTGTTACATCGCGGCACATCTCGCGCTGTTTTTTGCCCATCAGAGCTATGATTTCGGCAAATTTGTCCACGAGATTACCCATCGTGTTTACCTAATTGTTGGAGCGACAGCGTGGACTGGGCTTGCTGTGCTGGCTTCGACGTCGACCGACGGCATGGTGCGCCGGATTGGCGGCCCGCACTGGCGCCGCCTCCACCAGATCGTTTATGTCATCGCGCTGCTCGCGCTCATCCACTATTTCCAGCAGACCAAGGCCGATGTGACGGTGCCGACTTTCGCCGCGAGTCTGTTTCTCTGGTTAATGGCTTACCGCTTGCTGGCCTGGTGGTATGACACCAGCGAATTGTCCACTTCGAGTCTGCTCACGCTCGCGGTAGTTGTGTCCGTTGTCACGTTCGCAGGCGAAGCCATCGGGATTGCAATTGCGTTTCACGTCTCGCCCATGCGTGTTCTCAATACGGTATTTGATTTCGATGCCGGCACAAGACCGGGCTGGCAAATTCTTGCCGCCGGTTTAGCGGTAGTCGCGGTCGATGCAGTGATGGCGTGGTGGAAAAACCGCACGGCGCGAACGCGCGCCATTGCGGCTGAATAATTTCGTCAAATCTTGCGGCTGTCGTAGGCCCAATGTAGTAGCGCCTGCCGCTGACGGCGCCGGCAGAGCAGGTCGCCAGGCTCGCAATGTTTCTGGACTTGCCGCACGTGGCGGCGGATCGCCTTCCAGCGCTTGATCTGCCTGCGGTCCTCGTCGGGCATGCGCCGGCCCATGTAATAACGGCAATACCACTGGAACCAGCCGCGTGGATCGTCCGGGTGAATCCAGCCTTTGCGCGTCCATTCCGAAAGAGGCTGGCTGGCGTCGACACCAAAGAAATTGCATGCACGGTCGCGGCCGCGCGGCGAGAGCCTAGCACCTGCGAACCAACTCTTTGGAAATTCGCCGCAGCAGTCGGTCATGTATTTGCCGCCGAACACGCCGAGCTTGAGCATTTGCGCGGGTGTCAATTGCGGCCTGAACTCGGGATCGAAGTTGCGCCCGGCCGCCGCGCTCAGGACGTAGCGATAACCTTTCTGCATCTTGTCGTTGACGGTAACGGTGCGCTTGCGCATCAGTGCAATTAACTAGGCCTGCTTGTGCCCCGCAACAGGCACAGGGGCGATATCCGCAGTGCGTTTTTGCCTCAGCGGTTTGAGATAACCGCGTCGTTGATCAGCGGTCGGCATATTCCGGATGCCGTTCGATATAGGCCTTGGCGAATGGACACACCGGATTGATCTTCAGCCCCTGGCTCCGGGCGGTGTCGAGCACCCCGCGGATCAAGGCCGAACCGATGCCGCGTCCTTCGAGTGCTTTGGGCACTTCGGTATGGAGGATGGTGAGCACACCGTCGGCACGCTTGTAGTTCGAGAACGCGATATGGCCGCCGACATCGAGTTCGAAGCGGTGGCGCTCGATGTTGTCGCGAACGTTACTAGTCATGTCACGATCTCTGCACAATCATAATCTAATCGCAATGTGGTTCCGTTCGTCAATTTTGCCAGGGGTGTTACATGCCCAAGCTTACGCTTTATCACGCCTCGCCCTCGCGCTCGTCGGTCGTACTCTGGATGCTGGAGGAAGTCGGCCAGCCCTACGACATCAAGCTCCTCAAACTGAGTGCGGGCGACAACATGAAGCCCGACTATCTCGCCATCAATCCGATGGGCAAGGTTCCCGCACTCAGGCACGGCGACACTGTCATCACTGAGCTGGCCGCGATCTGCACCTATCTCGCCGACGAATACCCCGACAAGAAACTGAACGTACCGATCGGCACGCCGAAACGGGGTGTCTACCTAAAGTGGTTGTTCTTCGGGCCTGGTTGTCTTGAGCCTGCAGTGATTGACCGTGCCGCTCCGCGCAAGGAGGAGGCGCGCCGCGCCATGCTCGGCTACGGCGATTTCGACACGACGATGAATGTGCTGGCTAGGGCGGTTGAGAAAGCTCCGTGGCTCATGGGCGATCAGTTTACCGCCGCTGACGTCGTGATCGGCGCCAACATTCGCTGGGGAATGATCTTCAAGATGATCCCCGAACGGAAGGAATTTGTCGATTATGCCGCGCGCATCGCCGCGCGGCCGGCGTTGCAGCGCGCCGAAGCGAAGGACAAGGAATTGGCGGCCGAGGCAGCCTGACGTTTGGCGCATGCAAGAACGACCCGTGGCGCGGGTCAAGCCCGCGCATGACGCCTGAGAGTGCGGCACGCACGTCGCGGCCATTGGGGGATAATCGTGGCTGTCCTGGACATGCTGTATCGCTGGTGAGGGGTTCCCCCGGTCATGTTTGCGGCGCCAGTCTTCCACAGGAGAAAACGCTCAGATGCATTTTGTGAGTGGATAACTGCTTTTAGCCAGGCAATGGCTGAATATGATTACGGCATGATCAAAACGTCCCTTAATGTCGATCTGATGCGTCTCAGGCAGTTTTTAAAAGCATTAGAAAGCGATGCGCAGATTGCGCTCGCAGACGTAGACCTGGGTGGCCATGAGATAGAAATTTTGAAACGCGAGATTGCGGAAATTGAGGGTGTGTTGAACGGAAGCCCCGATCATGGGTCGAGGGCATTCTTATTCCGGATCCCGATAGATTACAGCACGCATCGCGTTCACGGCGTGTGAGGTAATCGAGACGGAGAGGCCACCAACAGTCGCAGGCTCGTCGATGCTTGCGCCCGCGCTTCGATGAATGTGGGTGAAACCAAGTTGCCGCACTTGGCAGTGCTAGGGTCCCCCATTACGGTCGCCAGAAATCCGACTTAGGGAGATCGTTTTGGCCGATACCATTACCGGGCAGCCTGTCCGCACCGCTGCTCCGCTGCGCGCCTGGTATCTGGTGGCTTCGGCTGGCGCCTTCGCGATCATGACGGCGGCGATCTTGAGCCCCAACCTCTGGTTTCTGAATTTTGTGCATGTGATGACGGGCGCGCTGTGGACCGGAATCGACCTGTTCATGGGCTTCGTCGTCGGCCCCGTGTTGCGCAGCGTCTCTTTCGAGACCCGCCGCGCCATCATCGGGGGGCTCATCCCGCGCACGCTGGTCCTGATGCCGACACTTTCCATCATTACATCCACCGCTGGTTGGTTCCTGGCGGTGCGGATGGGCTATCTCGACCTAGGTTATCCCGATTTCTGGTGGGTGATTGCCGCGCTTGCCATCGTTACCGTGCTCACGTTGCAGGGGCTTGGCTATTTGCTTCCGACCAATCTGCGGCTTTATTTCGAGGTGCACAAGGCGCAGCCCGATGCGGAAAAGATCGCGCGTTGGATGAAAACTTATGTGCGCGTGGTGGCGGTACAGGGGACCATGCAGGTCGCGATCATCATAGTTATGGCGCGCTTCGCCACGGGGTTCTGAATCCCATGTTCCTTTCCGCTCATCCCTGCGCCAGCGCGCATCCAGTTGCTATCAGTAAAGTCAGGATCCGCGCTGGCGCAGGGATGAGCGGAGTGAGTGGAGGCCTTCAACCCCTCTCAAGGCCTATCCCACATCTTGATATCTTTGCTATCCTTGCAAGTAGGAGGGATCGGCATGAAAGCCATCGTCATCATTCTTGGCGTCATCCTCGTCGTCGTTGCCGCTGTCTATTTTTTGGTACCGGCAGACTCGCTGCCGAGCATCTTTCCAGGGCATGAGCCCGGCTTGATGCGCATTCGCGCGAAGCACGGCATGTTGTCGGGCGCGTTCGGCGTGGCGCTGCTGGCAGTGAGCTGGTTTCTCGGTCGGAAATGACTGATCCATGCTTGCGTCAGCGCCTTTATGACATCATCGAAACTTTTGCGTTCGCAGGTAAGGTGATGCTTTCATAGTGCGAGCGAAGGTGCGCGCTGGTGGCAGGACACCGCTTGGAACGTATGGATGCGAAGAGAAAGTCGCCATCAATGAAGTTGCCAGGTGACTTTTTTGCTACATGGTACGAAAGTCGTCGCAGCGTCACCCGTCAAAAACTGGGGATAGCTGAAATTTCGTCACAAAAATAACGTGGCGATGCTTTTTTGGTAATAAGTGGCCACCGGCGTTCACCCCGCCGGTGGCCTTCTTTGGGGCCGCCGTTTCCTGACGAGCGGCCCCCTTTTTTCAGAGCACCTGTAACAGCGCTCCGAAAATACTTGGATTTCGCGATGCAATATTTATACGCCGCTTGTATTAGCGCTGTGATGCGGGTCACAGGATTTGCGATTTAAAGTTGCAACTAAGTGGGTCAGCCGGATTTTTCTATCGCAGGAATGCCTTGACCGCTCTCGCAACGCATTTCGATGAGCTTCCTGCGGTATGCCGAAAATTTCTAATTCGCGCGAATCACAGGTCGACATTTGTAGTCGCCTTCGCGCTATTACTCCGCCGCCTCGATCCTCTTCTTTCGCTTCGGCGTGGCACGCCCCAGCACCGGCGCTAGAAATTGCCCAGTGTAACTCCGCTTCACCTCCACGATGTCTTCCGGGGTGCCGCTGGCGACGATCTCGCCGCCGCCGTCGCCGCCTTCGGGGCCGAGATCAATCACCCAGTCGGCGGTCTTGATCACTTCCAGATTATGTTCGATGACGACCACCGTATTTCCCTGCTCGACCAGCTCGTGCAGCACGTCGAGCAACTTTGCCACGTCATGGAAATGCAGGCCGGTGGTGGGCTCATCGAGAATGTAAAGCGTGCGGCCGGTGGCGCGCTTGCTCAGCTCCTTGGCGAGCTTGACGCGCTGCGCCTCGCCACCAGAGAGCGTGGTGGCCTGCTGGCCGACGTGGATATAATCGAGGCCGACACGGTGCAAGAGCGCTAGCACGTCGCGCACGCGCGGCACCGCCTTGAAAAACTCCAGCGCCTCTTCCACCGTCATGTCGAGCACGTCTGCGATCGACTTGCCCTTGAACAGCACCTCCAGCGTCTCGCGGTTGTAGCGTTTGCCCTTGCAGACATCGCAGGTGACGTAGACATCCGGCAAAAAGTGCATCTCGATCTTGATGACGCCGTCGCCCTGGCAGGCCTCGCAGCGGCCGCCCTTGACGTTGAACGAGAAGCGGCCGGGCTCGTAGCCACGTGCCTTGCTCTCGGGTAGCGCCGCGAACCACTCGCGGATCGGCGTGAAGGCACCGGTATAGGTCGCTGGGTTTGAGCGCGGCGTGCGGCCGATCGGTGACTGGTCGATGTCGATGATCTTGTCGATGTGCTCTAGCCCCTCGATGCGGTCGTGCGGAGCGGGCGCGAGCGAGGCGCCGTTGAGCTTGCGCGCCACCGCGCTGTAGAGCGTGTCCACCAGCAGCGTAGATTTACCGCCGCCCGAGACGCCGGTGACGCAGGTGAACAGGCCGAGCGGAATTTCCGCGGTGATGTTCTTCAAGTTATTGCCGCGCGCGTTGACGACTTTCAGGGCCCGGTGCGAGCGCGGCTTTCGCTCAGGGATCGGAACGCACAACTCGCCGGAGAGGTATTTACCGGTCCATGATTTGGGCGCGTCGATTAGGTCGTCCACCTGGCCCTCGGCAACGATCTCGCCGCCGTGGATGCCGGCGCCG
>DASWAK010000512.1:0-2568 GCA_036391175.1 Pseudolabrys sp. | reverse complement strand
ATCAAGCCCGACGCTCGTACTTGTCCGCGGTTACCCCGAAAGCGGACATTGGGCGGCGGTCTCTAGATGTCCGCTTTGTGCCAGAAGCGAAATGACCTGCTTCTCGGCGTGCGGCGGCAGCATGATCGCTCGGGGCAATTCACTTACCGCACATGATGCCCCACATCTTCGATAGACGCTCGTATTGAATGCCGTTGGCAATCTTCTTGGCATCGTCGGCGTTGCCCTTGTAGATCGCCGGTATGATCTCGTTGTCACGCGTTGCCTTGAACTGATCCCAGACTGCCTTGAAGTCGGCTGCCACCTTAGCGTGGGCGCCGGTCATGCTGGCAAGCACGGAATCAAGCTTGGTGCTTGCTGCTTGCATCTTCACGTTGAGCGCATCCTGCGCGGACTTGTCCGTGGCGTACATCATCGAATACAGTGCGGTACGCGTATCTGCGAGAGCCGCGCAGGCGTCACTCGCAGGGGTAGCCCAAGCGGCTGAGACGAACGCCAGTCCAAGGCCGAACACCATCGTCACAGCGATCGATTGGCTGCTTGTCATAGATATCGCTCCCCAATCTACCAGCATCAACACTATTGGACCGTGTAGGGCGACCAACCTCTCACGCCATGAGATTACGGTCCGCCTCGCGCATGATGGCTGTGATCCCAACGAGATGCCCCGCCTCGTCGGGGACGGCAATGAGTGCAACGTCGAGCCTCACGCGCGTGCCATCTCGCCGCAGTCCCTCGACATCGAGCACGTGGTCGGGCCGGTAGTTCAGCAAACCAGTCGCCATGACGCGTCGGAAGTTGCGCCAATGGTTGGCGCGCTCCTCCTCCGGAACCACGAGGTCGAGGGTCTGCCCGATCGCTTGGCCCGCGCTGTGGCCGAAGATGTGTTCGGCGGTCTCGTTCCAGTCGCGAATGATCCCCTCGCGGTCCGCCGAAACGACCGCATGCGGGCCCGGCGCGAGCGCAGCTTGCGCGATGGCTTGTTCGCTTGCTGATAG
The DNA here is from genome assembly GCA_036391175.1 of Pseudolabrys sp. Lineage (GTDB taxonomy): Bacteria > Pseudomonadota > Alphaproteobacteria > Rhizobiales > Xanthobacteraceae > Pseudolabrys. The sequence goes on along the minus strand of DASWAK010000512.1, from coordinate 1,570 downwards.
CACGGCAGCTTCTCCCCGTTGCGCGAGCGGTGCACATGCGGGCCGGATTGCGTGTCCTATAGCACGCGGCAACGCTCGAGTCTTCGTCGATACGCGCCAATAACCATCGTGGCGACTAGTTTGTTGCACTTTTTCTGATTCAAGCCACGCGCTTGTTAAACGCATCACTTTTTCTTGCCGTCGGCACGAAACTGTTTGAGATAAGCCCACAGGTCCTTTGCCTCGGTCTCGTTCTTAATGCCGGGGAATATCATCTTGGTGCCTGGAATTTTTGCCCGGGGATCCTTTATGTATTCCATGAACGTTGCCTCGTTCCAGGTGATGCCCGACTTCTTGTTTGCATCGGAATAATTATAACCTGGCGCCGAGCCAGACGAGCGGCCATCGATACCGTTTAATTCTGGACCGACCTTATTTTTCGCCGTTTCGCCGATGTCGTGACAAATTGCGCATTTCTTAAACGTCGTCGCCCCGGCTGCAAGATCCTGCGCGAGCGCCAATCCAGTTGGTACGCTGACCAAGGTAGCGGCTAGCAAAAACTTTTTCATCGGCATGTTGGTTTCTTTCGATGCGTGTGAAATTAGTTCAGTCGGGATGCTGACCAAGCGCTTTATGCAAGCGTGCGTCGTGGGTCTCGAAATGGCGCGAGAACCAAGCGTCGAGTCGCGCACCGAGTTCGGTGCTGGCTACTTCATGTTCCTCGAAATCATCCATGATATCGCGAATTTCATCGAGCAGCCGCTCGTGGTCGGCCTTGTGCTGGGTCAACTGATCGTAGCGATGCTCACGCATAAACCGCTCTTCCAGCGCAAAATGTGCAGAGATGCCCATGAATAGGTCGCCGAAGAACGCGCTGATTGAAAGTTCTTTGCCGCTTGCCGTAAGCTCGTCGTGTAGTCGATTGATGAGCGCGATCAGCTCTTTATGCTCGTGATCGACGGCGTCGATTCCAACGCTGTATTGATCCTTCCATTGCAACAGCGCCATGACCATCACTCCTCAGTGGAAGACGAATTCGCCGCGCTCAGAACGAAAATCGATGACGAACGTCTGGTCCGGAACGAGCGTGACTACTCCTTCACGCGCATGATCGAATCCTTCGACCCGCGCCGTGTCGCGTATGCGGACCGCGACGTCATATTTGCCAGCCGGCACAACGAAACGCTGATAGGCCCGCGAAGGTCCATCGCCTGCGATACCGGTCGGCGGGAGGCTTTTCTGGAAAATCGTTCGTCCGCCGAGATCAAGTTCGACATAAATCGGACGGCGGACGCGCGGACAGTCCTGCACGCGCCGCATATTGGGCGGAAGTTTTTCGATTTCCCGGGGGGTCAACCGGCGGCATTCAGCCTTGCGGTCGGCGCCATGAACGAAGGTGAGCAGCACGATGGCCGATCCGGGGGGAAACTGCCGGTAGGCCGGCCAGTCGGCGAACGTGGCAACCACGGCGAATAAGGCTGCGATCACGACGAACTGGCCAGCAAGCCGCAAATACATCATGTCGTGCTCCCCGCTTGTGCGGGCACGTGTTCGTCGCTCGGACTCGATGAGGTGGCCGAAGACCCTGGAG
>DASWAK010000511.1:0-10238 GCA_036391175.1 Pseudolabrys sp. | reverse complement strand
CCCAAGAGTCCATATCGACGGCATCGTTTGGCACCTCGATGTCGGCTCATCACATCCTGGGGCTGGAGCAGGTCCCAAGGGTTCGGCTGTTCGCCGATTAAAGTGGTACGTGAGCTGGGTTCAGAACGTCGTGAGACAGTTCGGTCCCTATCTGTCGTGGGTGTAGGAGAATTGAGAGGATCTGTCCCTAGTACGAGAGGACCGGGATGGACGCACCTCTGGTGGAGCTGTTGTCGCGCCAGCGGCAGTGCAGCGTAGCTATGTGCGGACGGGATAATCGCTGAAGGCATCTAAGCGAGAAACCCACCTCGAAACGAGTTCTCCCTTGAGAGCCGTGGTAGACCACCACGTTGATAGGCCGGGTGTGTAAGCGCGGTAACGCGTTGAGCTTACCGGTACTAATAGCTCGATTGTCTTGATTGCTCTCATTTCCAATGCCCATTCGCATTCCTGACGGACTGCGTATGGTGCGCACTGAAAGAAAGACCACAGCTTTGCGATCGAGGTCCCGAATCAAGTCCTGGGACGCTCGCTTCGCTTGCGCTTTGCTTCATCGTCCTTGGCCGGCCTGGTGGTTTTTGCGGAGAGACTGAACCCGATCCCATCCCGAACTCGGCCGTTAAACTTTCCTGCGCCGATGGTACTAAGCCTCAAGGCTTGGAAGAGTAGGTCGCTGCCAGGCCTGCCAAGGACGCTCGCTTCTCCTCAACACGATGATCGATTTTAAACGGCCGCCAGTTTTTGGCGGCCGTTTTTTTTAAGGTGAGTCGCATCCGTTTAATGTGTCCTGGATTGGCGCGCCGACCACAGCGCCTTCATGCGCCGGCGAAATGCCTTCGGCCTCTCCGCAAACAGGCGGCCAGCCAATCGTGCCGCTGATTTCAAATGTGCATTGCGGCGCGCATTGATCACAGGGGACAACCGCGATCGCCATGGCGCCAACGGTTGATGGGGGGCGGTGAAATTCGTAAGCACCGCGAGGTCCTGGCAGGAACCAAGCTGGTTGCGCAGGCGCTGTGCCTCTTCGGCCCACACTTTACCAAGACGCGGCCAAAGCGGTTCAACCAGATCCATTTGGTGGCGATGCTCGACCACGCGCCGCCGCAAGTCATGCAAGTGTTCGGGTTCAGCGTCGGGCCAGCTATCGGGCACCAGCTGCTGTGCACGGCGATAAGTTGAAGTGAGTCCGTCTGTGACGATGTCGAAGTCAATCGCCTTGAGTGGCCAGCGCTCGAGCGAAAGCGTGGCGTAATCGAGATAGCGCGACAGGCGGCCTTGCATGTTCTTGGTAAAACATTTCGCCTCGGCCGCGTCCCGCATTTTGGTCAAGCGAGCACGGATTGTTTCGATTGAGGTGGGCGAAAACGGCAGATCGGCCTTGCGCAGGTCGGTCAGGGCATCCAGCGCCGATTGGGCATCGCGGGCACCGGCCACCGCGCGCATCAACTCGCGCGCCTCGGTACGCATCTGGTCGGCCTGTTCGCCGAGGGGACGTGCGAGCAGCCGCAGCAGTGCGCGCCAACGCTTGAGAGCTTTGCGTACTTCATGCACCGCCTCGGGGTCGGAAAGTTCAGGATCGCTCAAGGCCCGGCGACCGTCAGCAATAATCAGACGTGCGGCAGCCGCCAAACCGCCGCCGAAGCTGCTGTCAGCTCGTCGCGCCGCCCGCACCATCGCTGGGTTTTGTCGCCGTTTCATGACAGGTTCATGAATGCCTCGTTTTTGGCCCTTCCAATAGGCATTTAGCGTTGCTACATAGCGCTCGAACGCGCGGGCCTGACCCCGCGCTTCGCATTTTGACGCGGGGTGGAGCAGCCCGGTAGCTCGTCAGGCTCATAACCTGAAGGTCGTAGGTTCAAATCCTACCCCCGCAACCAAATCACGCCGTCAAGTCAAAGACTTGGCGGCGTTTCATTTTGGTGAGCTGCGCACAAATTCCGCCGTGTCAACGCTGTGTCAACAAAACACATGGTGTTCGATGTTGCTAATTGGCGAGAGAGGGAATTTCTCGAATAAATTCCGCCAGCGGTACAGCCACAGTACAGCCACACACCGCTGCCCGCTTGGAATGGTGCGCTGTCTCGTACGAACTAAAAGAGGTTGGGTCGATTTCAAATCGTGCCAAGCGTTCGAATCCCGCTCGCTCCGCCACCTTCCCTTAGAGCTCATTCTCCACCAGCGCGAGCTCGCCGACTGAGCTCTAGACCTCCTTGGCCGCGGCTGCTCGATCTGGCGTTCTCTGAGAGCCATCGCCGCTGGTGCGCTTCTCAATCAATGCCTTGGAGATAACTCCCGGCTCGTACCCACCGTCCGAAGATCGATCATTTCGATCAAGGCGACTCTTTGTGTTTCGGCGGCTTTCAATGCCGCTTTGGTGTGCTTCGAGGTACTCGCATTCGATCCCAAAATGACGACGCCACCAATGATGGCTGCGAGTGCGCCGATCAGAATTGCGGGATCAGAGCCAATTCCCCCGAGGAAATACACCAAAATCCAAATTCCCCCGGCAGCGATCGCCACTTTCGAAAGCAGCATAGCCTTCCGGCACCGGTCTAAGCCTTCGGCAAAGTGCTCGATATCGGCTTCGAGTCGTGCGATTTGATCGTGCAGGTCACCATCGGCCATACCCGCGGCTTTCATGAAAATACCGGTGGGTGACGAGCAGGATCTTTCAGTAATTCCTTAATTTCATCATCCGAGGCGTATGGATCAATTAGGGGCAAACAACTTCCCCACCGGGGGGTAGCGGGTTCCGGGTTGTCCGTCGGCGTCGATGACTATTTTGTTTATGCCAATTTTACGCAATTGCGACCCCAATAAATTCACGTTAAAATCGCACAACAAAAAAACTCTCATGGGGAGGAAGTTATGGCAATTGCAGCGGGTTCTGCCGGAAAGGTCCGTGCGTCCGAGGGGACGCGCTGGGGCCAGCTGGTCTTCGGCATCATATGCATGGTGATGATCGCCAACCTGCAATACGGTTGGACGCTGTTTGTCGGCCCGATCGATCAGAAATACCACTGGGGCCGCGCGGCGATTCAAGTCGCTTTCACCATTTTTGTTCTCACAGAAACGTGGCTGGTGCCGATCGAGGGCTATTTGATCGACAAGTTTGGCCCGCGGGCGATGATCAGTGGCTCTGGCGTACTGGTCGCGATCGCGTGGGTCATCAACTCGGTCGCGGATTCTCTCTTTCTGCTCTATTTAGGCGCTGCCATTGGAGGTATCGGTGCCGGCGTGATCTACGGCGGCGCGGTCGGCAATGCGCTCAAGTGGTTCCCGGACCGGCGCGGCCTTGCCGCCGGCCTGACGGCGGCGGGCTTCGGCGCAGGCTCCGCGCTAACCGTCATTCCGATCGCCAATATGATCGCATCGAGCGGCTATCAGGCGGCCTTCCTCTGGTTCGGACTCGGACAGGGCATCGTGGTGATCTTGGTGGCATTGTTGCTACGTGCGCCTGAAGCCGGCGAGGTGCCGGCGAGTCAGTTGGTGCAGCAATCGCGCCGTGACTATGAATGGCGGGAAGTCCTCAAGACTCCACCATTTTATGTCATGTACGTGATGTTCGTCGCGGTGGGCGCCGGCGGTCTGATGGCGATTGCGCAACTGGCGCCCATTGCCAACGACTATAAAATCGCAACCATCCCAGTGTCGCTGATTGGGATAACGCTTCCGGCCCTCACATTCGCCTTAACTATAGACCGGGTTCTCAATGGCATCTGCCGGCCATTCTTCGGCTGGGTCTCCGACCAGATCGGCCGTGAGAACACGATGTTCCTCGCCTTCTTTGCAGAGGGTGTCGGCATCTATGCCTTGCTTTACTTCGCCACCAATCCGGTTCTGTTCGTGATCTTGTCCGGTGTGGTGTTCTTTGCCTGGGGCGAAATCTATTCGCTGTTCCCGGCGACCTGCACCGACCTGTATGGGAAGAAGTTCGCCACCACGAACTACGGGATGCTGTACACGGCCAAGGGCACGGCGTCGCTGCTGGTCCCTCTCGCGAACGTATTGACCAGCGCAACCGGCAGTTGGCACGCGGTGTTTTATGTGGCGGCGATCCTCAACATCATCGCCGCAATCATGGCGCTGGCGGTGCTCAAGCCGCTGCGTATCAAGTTCATTGCGAATAGCTGAAGTGCGCCGTAGATGATTGAGCCGTCCGCGGGCAAGACGCCTGCGGGCGGCTTTTCTTCCTGATGTGTGACGAAGGCGCTCGGCAGTTGCCTGTATGCTCGGATCTGGCATATTGTATACCAGTCATGAGTAATCGAGACCGTAGCCCCCGTCGCGTCAGCGTATCGGAGCGCAGACCCGTCCGCGTTCCGCTCGCGCCACGCCCGGCGCTCCAGCCCATCGGCGTAACGCCGAGCTTCAAGCACAAGGCTTATACGGCGTTAAAAAACGCAATTGTCGCGATGGATATCTATCGGAGTCGAGACGACATCCGGCTGGACGAGCGGAAACTCGCTCAGGAGTTCGGCATCAGTCGCACGCCTGTGCGTGAAGCTATGGCTCAGCTCGAGAGCGAAGGCTTCGTTCGCTCGGTACCGCGACGTGGCATTTATGTCGTGCGCAAAACCAAACGCGAGGTGATCGAGATGATCACCGCTTGGGCCGCGCTGGAAAGCCTGGCGGCGCGGCTGATCACCCAGACCGCGACCGACGCGGAGGTCGCGGGTCTGCGCAAAATGTTTGCGACTTTCGAGAACGGCAAAGTGCGCGCGCATCTTGACGAATATTCCGAGATCAACATCGAATTCCATCAGACCATCATCCGGCTCAGCCACAACGCGGTGCTGATCGACCTCGCCGAAAATCTTTTCACCCACATGCGCATGATCCGCCGCAAGACCATTGGCGAGAAGGACCGCGCCGACCGTTCGATCCGCGACCACATCAACATCATCGAGGCTCTGGAAGCGCGCGCCACCGATCGCGCAGAAGAACTGGTGCGCGACCACGCGCTCGGCTTGGCCGATCATGTGGCACGCTTTGCCGACTATCTGGACTGACACTTTCTAATAGCGGGAGGATTCCCATGGCTGATGCAGCGGTGAAAATCGAAGCCGAGCAAGACCTGACGGACGGCTTTCATCTCATCATCGATGCGCTGAAGCTCAACGGCCTTAATACGATTTACGGCGTGCCCGGTATTCCGATCACGGATTTCGGCCGCATGGCCCAGGCGGCAGGCATCCGCGTCATTTCGTTCCGCCACGAACAGAACGCCGGTTATGCGGCCTCGATCGCCGGTTACCTCACGAAAAAGCCCGGCATCTGTCTCACGGTGTCGGCGCCCGGTTTTCTTAACGGCCTCACCGCGCTCGCCCATGCCACGACCAACTGCTTCCCGATGATCCTGATCTCCGGCTCCTCGGAGCGCGAGATCGTCGACCTGCAGCAGGGCGACTACGAAGAGATGGACCAACTCGCTATAGCGAAGCCCCTCTGCAAGGCGGCATTCCGCGTGCTGCATGCAGCCGACATCGGCATCGCCGTAGCGCGCGCGATCCGCGCAGCCGTTTCCGGTCGTCCGGGTGGCGTCTATCTTGATCTGCCGGCCAAGCTGTTCGGTCAGGTGATGGATGCAGAGGCCGGGCAGAAGTCGCTGGTGAAAGTGATCGACGCCGCGCCGGCCCAGATTCCGGCTCCAGCTGCCGTTAAGCGCGCGCTCGATGTCCTCAAGAGTGCCAAGCGTCCGCTGATCATCCTCGGCAAAGGCGCCGCCTACGCTCAGGCCGACGACGCGATCCGCTCGCTGGTCGAAAAGAGCGGCATTCCCTTCCTGCCAATGAGCATGGCCAAGGGCCTCTTGCCCGACACGCATCCGCAGTGCGCAGGCGCGGCGCGCTCGACGGTGCTGAAAGATAGCGACGTCGTCATGCTGATCGGCGCGCGTCTCAACTGGCTGCTGTCGCACGGCAAGGGCAAAGCCTGGGGCGAAGCGCCGAAGAAATTCATCCAGATCGACATCGAGCCCAAGGAAATGGATTCGAACGTCGAGATCGTCGCTCCAGTGGTCGGCGACATCGGTTCATGCGTCTCGGCGCTGCTGCAGGGCATGGGCGGCAACTGGCCGGCCCCGCCGGCCGATTGGCCCGCCGCTGTCACCAAGAAGCGCGAAGAGAACGTTTCCAAGATGGCGCCGCGGCTGATGAACAACAACTCGCCGATGGACTACCACGGCGCGCTCGGCGTGCTGCGCACCATCGTCAAGGAACGGCCGGACGCGATCCTCGTCAACGAAGGCGCCAACACGCTCGACCTCGCGCGCGGCATCATCGATATGTATCAGCCGCGCAAGCGCCTCGACGTCGGCACCTGGGGCATCATGGGCATCGGCATGGGCTATTCCATCGCCGCGGCCATTGAAACCGGCAAGCCGGTGCTCGCGGTCGAGGGCGACAGCGCCTTCGGCTTCTCCGGCATGGAGGTCGAAACCATCTGCCGTTACAAGCTGCCCGTCTGCATCGTCATTTTCAATAACGATGGTATTTATCGCGGCACCGACGTCAATTCCGTAAGCTCGGACCCGGCGCCGACCGTGTTCGTGAAGGGCTCGCGCTACGACAAGATGATGGAGGGCTTCGGCGGCGTCGGCGTCAACGCGACGTCCCCGGATGAGCTGAAGCGCGCCGTCAACGCGGCCATGGACTCTGGCAAGCCGGCGCTGATCAACGCGGTGCTCGACCCGGCGGCCGGCAGCGAAAGCGGCCGCATCGGCAATCTCAATCCGCAAAGCAAGATTCGCAAGAAATAGATCGCGCCAGGAAATCGCAATTCAAAGGTCCCCGCGCGAGCGCGCTTCAGGGACATAGTTGGAGATAGTGGAGGACGTAAGATGGCCAAGAACAAAGCGAAGAAACCCGTCAGGGCGAAAGCCGCGGCGAAAAAATCTGCCCGCAAGGTGGTGAAGCTCGCCGCGCCCAAGAAGGCGAACGGGCTGCCGAAGCCGAGCTCCAAGCCGTACGGCCAGGCCGGCCGCGCGCTCGACGGCCTGCGCATTCTCGACTTCACGCACGTGCAGTCGGGCCCCACCTGCACCCAGCTTCTCGCCTTCATGGGCGCGGACGTGATCAAGGTCGAGCGCCCGGGCGCCGGCGATATCACGCGCGGGCAGCTGCGCGACGTGCCTAACGCCGACAGCCTGTATTTCACCATGCTCAATGGCAGCAAGCGGTCGATCACCATCGACTCCAAGCACCCCAAGGGCATGGATATCCTCAACCGGCTGATCAAGACCTGCGACGTGCTGGTCGAGAACTTCGCCCCCGGCGCGCTCGACCGTATGGGCTTGACCTGGGAGTACGTCCACAAGACCAACCCGCGTATGATTGTCGCCTCGGTCAAGGGCTTTGGCCCGGGACCCTACGAGGATTGCAAGGTCTACGAGAACGTCGCGCAGTGCGCGGGCGGCTCGGCGTCGACCACCGGGTTCCGCGAAGGCCCACCGCTGGTCACTGGCGCGCAGATCGGTGACAGTGGCACCGGATTGCATCTCGCGCTCGGCATCATGGCGGCGCTCTATCAGCGCAACCGCACCGGCCGCGGCCAGAAGGTGCTCTGCGCCATGCAGGATGGCGTGCTCAATCTCGCGCGTGTCAAGCTGCGCGACCAGCAGCGCATCGAAAAAGGCCCGCTCACCGAATACAGCCAATATGGCGAGGGCATTCCGTTCGGCAAAGCAGTGCCACGCGCCGGCAACGACTCCGGCGGCGGTCAGCCGGGCTGGATCGTCAAGTGCAAGGGCTGGGAGAACGACCCCGACGCCTATCTCTACTTCATCACCCAGGCGCCGGTGTGGAACGAGATCTGCGACGTGATCGGCGAGCCGACCTGGAAAACCGATCCGGAATACGCAACGCCAAAGGCGCGGTTACCAAAATTAAAGGCGATCTTCGCCCGCATCGAGCAATTCACCATGACTATGACCAAGTTCGAGGCCATGGACCTGTTCAACAAGCACGACATCCCGTGCGGGCCGATCCTGTCGATGAAGGAGATCGCCGAGGAGCAATCGTTACGCGCGACCGGCACCGTCGTCGAGGTCGACCATCCGACCCGTGGCAAGTACCTGACCGTCGGCAATCCGATCAAGATGTCGGATTCGCCGGCCGACGTTCGGCGCTCGCCGCTGCTCGGCGAGCACACCGAGGAAATCCTTGCCAAGGTGCTCGGCTACAGCGCGTCGCAGATCAACGAGATCAAGGCATCGGGGGCGATCACGGCGCCCGACAAGTCCAAAGCGGCGGCGTGATAACACCGCTCGCCCCCGTGTAAGCGGGGACCCAGACTTTAAAGCGCTGGATGCCCACTTGCGCGGGCATGAGCGGATGAGGGAGGGAGTCGATTATGCGTATTGTGGTTCACGGCCAGCAGGCATTCGGCAAGGCCGTGCTGGAAGCGCTGCTCAAGCGCGGCGAGAACGTGGTCGCCGTCTACGTCGCGCCCGAGAAGGAAGGTGCCAAGGCCGATCCGCTGAAGGAGGCCGCGCTCGCCGCCAAGCTGCCGGTCTATCAGCCGGCGTCTTACAAAGATCCGAAAGTGTGGGACGAGTTCAAGGCGCTCAAACCCGACCTGCAGGTCATGGCCTTCGTCACGTTGTTCGTGCCGGAAGACTTTCTCAACATCCCGACCCACGGTTCGATCCAGTATCACCCCTCGCTGCTGCCGGCCTACCGCGGCGCCAGCGCCATCAACTGGCCGATCATCAAGGGCGAAAAAGAAACCGGTCTGTCGATCTTCTGGCCCGACAACGGCCTCGATACCGGCGACATCCTCGTTCAGAAGAAAACGCCGATTTCCAGCATCGATACGCTCGGGACCGTTTATTTCGACCGTCTGTTTCCGATGGGCGTCGACGCCATGATGGAATCGGTCGATCTGGTGAAGGCCGGCAAGGCGCCGCGCATCAAGCAAGACGAGTCGAAGGCCACCTATGAAGGCCGCTGTGGCCCTGGCAACGCCAAGATCGACTGGGGGAAGCCTTGGGAGCAAATCGATCGTCTGATCCGCGGCTGCAATCCCGCGCCCGGCGCATGGACCACGCTCCACGGCAAGACGCTGAAAATATTCGATGCGAAACCGCTGCCGGCCAAGAACCCCAAGGGAATCGCCGGCAAGCTTGGTGAGGTGGTCGCAGTCGACGCCGACGGGTTCACTGTAGTTTGCGCCGACGGCCGCTTCAAGATCACTCGCGTTCAGCCTGATGGAGGCAAGAAGCTCGATGCCTCCGAGTTCATCTCCACTGCCAAGCTCGCCGCTGGGGCGCGGCTCGGTTGATCGTCAATTTTTAATAACGGAAACACTCCAATGCCCGCCTCGCAGCATCAAAATCCGAAATCCGACATCGAAATTGCTCAGACTGCTAAAAAGCGGCCGATCATGGAACTGGCCAAGGCAAAACTCGGCATCGCTTCCGAAAATCTCGATCCTTACGGCCACTACAAGGCCAAGGTGTCGATGGATTACATCAAGTCGCTCAAGGACCGGCCGAACGGCAAGCTGATCCTGGTCTCCGCCATCACGCCGACGCCCGCGGGAGAGGGCAAGACCACCACCACGGTCGGCCTCACCGACGCGCTCAACAAAATCGGCAAGAAGGCGATGCTGTGTCTGCGCGAGCCTTCACTCGGTCCGTGCTTCGGCGTCAAGGGCGGTGCCGCTGGCGGCGGTTACGCCCAGGTGGTGCCAATGGAGGACATCAATCTCCACTTTACCGGCGACTTCCATGCCATCGGTGCCGCCAACAACCTACTTTGCGCGCTGATCGACAACCACATCTATTGGGGCAATTCGCTCGGCATCGACGGCCGTCGCATCACCTGGCGCCGCGCGGTGGACATGAACGACCGGTCGCTGCGTTCGATCGTTTCTTCGCTCGGTGGTGTCGCCAACGGCTTCCCGCGCGAGGACGGCTTCGACATCACCGTCGCCTCTGAGGTGATGGCGGTATTCTGCCTCGCCAAGAACCTGGATGACCTCAAGCAGCGGCTTTCCAACATCATCGTCGGCTATACCCGCGACCGCAAACCGGTACGCGCGGGCGAGTTGAAGGGCCATGGGCCGATGACCGCGCTACTCAAAGACGCGTTGTCACCCAATCTGGTGCAGACGCTGGAAGGCACGCCCGCCTTTATCCACGGCGGCCCCTTCGCCAATATTGCGCACGGCTGCAACTCGGTGCTCGCTACCACCACGGCGCTAAAGCTTGCCGACTATGTGGTGACCGAAGCCGG
>DASWAK010000510.1:0-2709 GCA_036391175.1 Pseudolabrys sp. | reverse complement strand
TTGGTTGCCAATCGAGAAACTGCACGGGCAAGAATAGAATAGTAATCAGCCATTGCGGGCTGTCTCCCGACTGCGCGGACAATTGCATTTTAACGCACCAGCGAGGCGCATTGAGGGCAGCAGCACCCGTCACTGGGTGCGTCACCGTCGTGCCGTTGTCGTTCGGATCTCGTCGTTGCGCTGATTATAGCCCACTGGCTCGGCCCCTGTGTCTCCGTGCCAATAGTAAAAGCATCGGTAGCAAGATCAATTAGAGTAAGGCGCTTGATGGCCGCACGATTATTGATTGTTAAAGGCATACCGACCGACATGTCGGTGACTGGCGCGGGCGGTGCGCGAAGGCTCGGTGCCAAGATCGGGCACTACGACAAGTCGGTCGACTTCACCGTTTAAAAAGGCTTGCAGAAATTTCGGATAATCCTTGAAGGATACGCATCCATTCGACTGACCGTTAGGACCGAGCATATAAGAATGCGCCAGTATTCCATCGCGTCCGAACATTTGACTGTCGTCAACCGGATTGAGGCGGATGGCCCGAACGCCGTGGAATAGCTTTTCTCGCAATGTGAGATCATAGACATTCGGCGGCGTCGGCCCCCACATCCTGACGTGGACGTATTGAGGATCGTCGCGTTTGTCCCCCAGCCCCGAACGCGCCTCCAACTTCTCGCCGTTGGGCAAATAGACCGTGCGCGCGGAGATATCATAAACCGCAGTGCGCCTGTCGGGATCGGGCTGCGACATCGCTTTGTTGTGGTCTTCCTGCGCCACAACGCGTTTCTCAGAGGTGGGCGGCGGCGACGTGGATGCGGCGACCTGCGGCTCGGCTTTTCCAGACGTGGAAAACGCGATTTCGCGCTGCACTGGATGTCCTGATCTGGCAGTCTCGTCAGCCGTAAGTCGTGCAAGCATTGCAACTTCACCATGTTTTGGATTAAAGCCAATCCGGGTTGCGCGTGTCCGGTGCAATGGGAGGGCTTAGCCGATGACTTCGTGGACCTGCAGCGGCTGGTCCATGACCGAGTACCATTCCGCACGGGCGGCGGCGCGCCGCTTGCCATTTTCGGACAGCGGCAGGTGCAGCAAGTTGAGCAGAGAGATTACTTCCTCTCGCGCGGCAACGTGCGACTTGCTCGGCCGCGTGCCGAGCGTGGCCTTGTCGAGATCGTCGAGCGCGGTCAAGCCGCGCGGGAAAAATTCGCGATAGATTACGCGCTCGGCGAAGCCGTCGACCCAGCGAAAGCCCATACGCTTAGACAATTCGGTTAGTCCCTCGCCAACCAGCCGCTTGTTGCGCGAGCCGAGCGCGGACAGGCGATTGCGCACGACAATCCAGTCGGTGAGCCGGCCGTCGACTAGCCGGCGCTGGCGGCGCGCCTCGCGCACCATCTCGGCGTGGTGGCTTTCGCCGGTGACGGCGAAATTGACCGGGTCGAGGGCGGCAAGCACGTCAAGGTCGAGGAAGCTGTCGTTGATCGGCGTGACCAGCGTGTCGGCCATGGAATGAGCGAGCCGCATCAGAAAGGTATCGTTGCCGGGCGTATCGATCACCACAAAGTCATGGCTGCGCTCAATCGCGCTGATGGCGGCGGAGAAGTTGGCGACCTCCTTCGACTCGTTGGCTTCGATCGAGCTGCTCTCGGCGCGCTCGACGCAGTAATGCGTCGGCAGCTCGAGTTGAATACGTGCGCGCTCGGCCCACAGCTCGAGCTGAATACGTGCGCGCTCGGCCCAGGCGCGGCGGTTCTCGATGTAATGGGTGAAGGTCTTCTGCCGGCCGTCGAGATCGATGGTGGCAACGCGCTGGCCGGCCTTGAGCAGCGCCACCGCGATGTGCAGGGCTGTGGTGGACTTGCCCGAGCCACCCTTTTCATTGCCGAGCACGACCACGTGCGCGGACTGGGATGCTTGTTGGATCGGCTGGACCAACATGATCTTTGATTCTTAATTCCAAAATACTATCGTAGTTTAGTTCGTTGTTTAACCATTAAGCGGGAGCTTCCCCGTAAAAGGACGCTCTCGAACAAAACCCGACCGACCCACACCCCGGCCCGCTGAGTGCTGGCCGCCATTCGAAGGCTGCCTAAGCATGACCAGCGTGGGCCGGATGGCGCAGCGCCGTGGCAAGCCGCGGTGACTGCGAACTCATGAATATGAGCGATAGGCCTGAGAACGCCGAGCGCGGTTTAACCTGCGGGTCACGCCGCCTGTTTGGCCAGGAAGTGTGCGAGGGCGTTTTTCCCCTCTTTGGCTGCCTCTGCCATGCTCTCAAAAAAGACGGGTGAGCGTTCTACTGGCCCCGACTTACCGGCACAATAAATCTCCCACCGCCAGGGCTTAGGCGGATTCCCTCGCCTCTTCACGACGAACGAATAGTCGGCTGGGTCAAATTCTTCACTCATGCATCATTAGATGGCGATGGTCGTCGTAAGTTTCAAACTGACGCTACCTGAGATCCGTTGACATTGGTTAGGCCGCATACGGTCCGGCAGGTCGCTACGATGTTGGGGATAATCGATGACGGCGATGCGCCACCGCCCCTCCCCTACGCGCTGCTCTTTTTTCCGTTGAGCCATGACCGCGCCTTTTCTGCCGAATGCACGCAATTTGGTGCCCCGTTTTATATCCCGCTGAGGCTTGGCGGGTCAGTTGTACGCGAACTTAATGGTGATTCGCCCTATGCGGCGGCACAGCGATACCTCTGTTCGC
>DASWAK010000509.1:0-10484 GCA_036391175.1 Pseudolabrys sp. | reverse complement strand
GCCCACGACCACGATCGGCCTTGGCTGGCGTTCGGCGCTTAACCAAAAAATCGAGGGCGTGCTGCTTACAAGCTTTGCACTACCTGGCACGACAGCCGGTTCTGTCAACGCCACACTCGATCTGCCCGACATTGTGTCGCTTGGGATTCGCCAGCGCCTCAACCCGCAGTGGACATTGCTTGGTACTGTAGAATGGTCGAACTGGAGCCGCATCGGAACCTCGAACATCCTGCAGCTCAATGGAGCTCCTGCGACCGTTCTCGGACACTCAGCTTCAATACCGTTTCAGTATAAAGACGGCTGGTTCTTCTCCGGTGGTGCCGAGTATATCTGCACGGACCGGCTGACCATGCGCGGCGGCATCGCCTATGAAATTTCCCCGGTCACCGATCAGGTCCGTGTGCCGAACGTGCCGGACAATGACCGATTCTGGGCATCGGTTGGCGCAACCTGGCAGGTCATAAAAGGTGTACACTTTGACGTCGCCTATTCGCACGTGTGGATCAAGGATCCAACGATCAATCTTGTGCCCGGCAATCCTTCGTTTATTGCGGGACCACCGGTAGCACTTCCCTATGTCGGCAGCGGCAATGCGCATTCCGATATCCTGTCGGCCGCGCTCGTATTTCGTCTGGACGACATAGAGCCGACGGCGAGACGACCGTTCCTCAAATACCAGTGAGGATGATGGGGTAGGACGCGAGGCCGGCAGCGATGCCGGCCTTTGCGCTTTCAGAATGCACCGTTGAAGGTGCCGCCATCGATCAACAGATTTTGCCCGGTGATGTAGCCGGCATGCGCGGAGCAGAGGAATGCGCAGGCCGCGCCAAACTCGTCGGGATTGCCGAAGCGCTTGGCCGGAATGGTGGCGATACGGTCCGCGGCGACCTGTGTAACGTCCTTGCCCCTTTGTTCGGCGGTCTTGCTCAACGTGCTGCGCAGCCGGTCGGTATCGAAAGCGCCAGGCAATATATTGTTGATGGTCACATTCTTCTCGGCCACCGTGCGTGCGACGCCGGCGAGGAACGCGGTTAATCCGGCGCGCGCCCCTGATGACAAATCGAGGCCAGCGAGCGGCATCTTCACCGAACCCGACGTGATATTGACGATACGGCCGAATTTTAGTTGGCACATCGGATCGATCACTTTCTGGATAAGTTCGACCGCCACCACCATATTCGCGATGACGCCGTCGATCATTTGCTGACGCGTGAGCTCGCGAAAATTCCGCATCGGTGGCCCGGCATTGTTGTTGACCAGAATATCCGGCTGCGGACAGGCGGCCAGCAGTGCCTTCTGACCCTCAGCCGTTGCGACATCGGCGGCAATTGGGATCACCTTGACGCTCGCGAGACTCGAAAGCTCGGCCGCGGCCGCTTCCAGGTTTTTGCCGTCCCGCCCGTTGATCACCACTTCGCAGCCGGCTTCCGCCAGTGCGCGCGCGCAGGCTTTGCCGAGCCCACGGCTCGATGCGCAAACAATGGCCTTGCGGCCGGAAATTCCGAGATTCATGGCGGCTCCTTATTTGTCGGCGGGAGTGTCAGGGGCAGACGCGGAAGCGTCAAGCGATGTCGCCTTACTTTCGCACTCGCAGGACGACGCTGTACCCGGCGCCGCAAAGAATACAGGCGATGATACTTGCCTGGCGCGAAAGCAAGCCCGGCGTGCGCTGGTTGGCTAAGTCAGCTGTTTGAAAATTGAAGCTGTGCGTGAGCAGGCAATAAGCTTTACTCATGCCCGCGTAAACGGGGAGCCAGCACTTTGCTCATAAGGACTGGATGCACGCTTGCGCGGGGATGAGCCGAGAGTGTTGTGCTCGCAAGACAAAATGGCCACCACAACTCGTTCATGACAGGGCCCCTTCCCGGAGCTACGCTTCGCGCATGGGCGCTATCGACAATACCATTCTACCAACCGCTGCCGATATCGATGCGGCGGCCAAGCGTCTCGTCGGCATTGCGGTGAGGACGCCGCTCATCAATGCGCCGGTGTTGGATGAGGAGATTGGCGCGCGGGTCTTTCTGAAGGCGGAAACCTTGCAGCGGACGGGCTCGTTCAAGTTCCGCGGCGCTTACAACAAGATTTCTTCAATCCCGCCCGAACAGCGGGCCGCCGGCGTCGTGGCTTATTCGAGCGGCAATCACGCACAGGGCGTGGCAGCTGCAGCACGCTTGCTTGGCATGCGTGCGACCATCGTGATGCCGAGCGATGCACCGAAGGCGAAGCGCGAGCGCACCTTGGCACTCGGCGCCGAGGTCGTAGCTTACGACCGCAACACCGAAGATCGTGCCGCCATCGCCAAAGAAATCGTGGCCGAACGAGGCGCGACGCTAGTGCCGCCCTATGACGACCCGCTCATCATCGCCGGCCAAGGTACGATTGGCGTCGAAATCGTCGAAGACCTTGCGCAGCGCTCCCTGACACCCGAGGTCGTGGTGGTGGGCGCCTCCGGCGGCGGCCTGGCGGCCGGCATTTCGCTTGGCGTAAAGGCGAGGGTACCGTCGGCGAAATTCTATGTCGTCGAGCCGGAGGGTTTCGACGATACGTTGCGCTCATTTGCCAGCGGCAAACGCGAGGCCAATGCGCGTCTGAGCGGCACCATCTGCGATGCGCTGATGAGCAGTACGCCGGGCGAACTAACTTTCCCGATCAACCGTGAACTCATAGGGCAGGGCACAACCGTGAGCGACGCCGAAGTCGCGCGGGCCGTGCGCTATGCCTTCCATGAACTAAAATTAGTGGTGGAACCGGGCGGTGCAATTGGCCTCGCGGCACTGCTCGCTGGCAAGCTCAACGTGAAGGGCAAGATCGTCGTCGGCATCCTGTCGGGCGGCAATGTGGACGTGGATATGTTCGCGCGTCTGATCGCAACCTGACGACTGGCCGCTCAAGTAAACAAAGCAAGACGTTCTTCTTCGCTCAGTGCCATGATTGATGCCAGCGGATCGGCCGACGCCGTTGCAGTCCTGGCGGCGCGGCTTCCTTCGCGAGCGGGCGATATCCCGGGCTCACTCGAAGGTTGGGGAAGCGGTGCAGGCGGGGGCTCGACGAAGGTAATCTCCGCCATGACCGTCTCGGTGCGCACGAGGGCAATTGACGGCGGCTGCGCAGCGGCGGGCGAAGGGATCGGCAATTCCGGCTGTTCGGGGAGCGGCACGACAGCCAAATGTGAACGTTCGACTTCTTGATCCGGTTCGTGAGGCAATTCGCGTGCTATTACAGGAGCGGCCATCTTCAGCGTGTCCTCGCGCGGCGATGCGAGTATCTTTGAAATTCGGCGCTCGACCAGCGCGATCAGTTCCGCAAGTTTCCCCGCTTTAATCGCCAGCACACTGGCCTCAAGCTCACGCTGTGCCGCGTCGATCTCGTCAAGTAGCGCACGCAGTTCCTGTTTGACCGTCGCCGAAGGCGGTGTGGCATTGCTGGTCACTAACGACTGCAACCGTTCGATCGCCGCAAGCAATTGTTCGGTGTCAGCATTTCGGTTTCGCCGGGTGTATTCGGCGAGAAAGGCGCGGCCGCGCGCGCTCGCCGAGAGCGCTTCACAGAACGCCTGATAATCGCCCTCGTCCGGCGCATCGGACTGCTGGTCAGCTCGGGCGGTGATCTCGGTCGGTTGTGCAATCCCTGCTGGTCCGTTTATCAATCATGCGGCTTGATTCGGCCAGCGTGTTGCGTCCGGTGGGGTGGCCGCCGCATTCCCGAATAGGCCAGCTTGGACAATGTGTTATCTGGAATCGAGGCGACGCGATGCGGGCAGTTTGCTTTACGTCACCTGGGTTCATACCGCGGCTAGCGGCGCTCTACGCTGCCATGTTCATCCTCCCCGGCATCCAGATGCCGTTCTTTCCGGTCTGGCTGACGGCCAAGGGCCTGGATGCCGGATTGATTGGCATTGTGTTGGCCATGCCGGTCGTCGCCCGAGTTCTTGCGATTCCTGTCATTACACGCGAAGCCGACCGGCGCGATGCTGTCCGTGCTGCGTTGATCCTGGCGGGCCTCGCGAGCCTCGCCGGCTACACCTTGGTTGGGCTTTCAGCCAGCGCCACCGCCATCCTGATCACCTATACGCTGACTTCATTTTTCTCCACGCCGCTGATGCCGCTCGCCGAAACCTACGCGCTTAAGGGGCTCATGGCGCGCAAGCGAGCCTATGGACCGGTGCGGCTGTGGGGCTCGTTTGCTTTCATCGCTGGCAATTTCGCCGCCGGGTTTGCTGCCGACGTTTTTCCCGCGAATTATCTGATCTGGCTTATGGTGGCAGCGAGTGCCCTGGTCGCGCTCGCAGCCTGGGCGCTCGCGCCGCTCGCAAGCAATTTGCCTGAGCGTGACGTACGCGAGGTCCCGCGCGTTAAGCTGCTGCGCGATCCCGCATTTATCGCAGTGCTTGCGGCCGCGAGCCTCATTCAGGCGAGCCATGCCGTGTTCTACGGTTTCTCGGCGGTGCAATGGCACGCTGCCGGTCTTGACGGGACTTTCATCGCCGCGTTGTGGGCGCTTGGAGTAGCCGCCGAGATCGTACTGTTTGCAGTGCAAGCGCGGCTGCCGCCTTTCTTTACGCCAACGGTGCTGCTGCTGATCGGCGCTTTGGCTGCGATAGTGCGCTGGCTGGGGATGGCGCTTGATCCGCCGGCGCTTGCATTGCCATGGCTGCAAATGCTGCATGCATTGTCGTTCGGAGCGACCCACCTCGGGACATTGATGTTTGTTGCGCACCACGCGCCCGCAGGGCAGGCGGCAACAGCGCAAGGCTATCTTGCGATAGCAGTTGGTGTGGCGATGGCAGCCGCGATGGGAGTTTCGGGCGTGCTGTACGAAGATTTCGGCAGCCGGGCCTACGCGGCGATGGCGTTAGTGGCGATCGCTGGAGGCACTTGCGGATTCGTAGCGCACCGGATGCGGCGAGAGCCGTCGCGCTGATCGCGTCTGATTCTGGACGCCCCGATCGCAGCTCGCCACGATGTCGTTGAGTTCGGACCCTTCCATGAAGATCATTTTGCGCGATAAGCCGCCATGGCGGTTGATCCAGCGCTTCACAGAAGCCGGATAGATACTCCAAAGCGCTTCGGTGCCGAGCGGGCTGGTTACCGGACGTCCGTTGCGGTCGGGCATCCAGGCGGCGTGAAAACCGAACCGCGCGCGCTGCGTTGCGCAGATGCGCTCATGCGGGACCAGGCCCAGTACGAGTGTGCAGGCGGACAAACAATTTCCGTCAATGACGACGGTCTCGCCTGATGAGCGAACTGATGTGAAGGTTTGCAGATAGTGGCCGATTTGACCGCCGCGATCTTCTGCGATCCGTATGGTCGCGGACGCCGATGTTATGCTGAACGCCAGCACGGCGGCGCCGAGCATCAAGCCCCGAATATGCATGTCCCCGTCCCGTTATCGTCGACCTTCCCGAAGCGGCGGGTGCGGCCTTGGTTCAAGTCTAAACCAACCCGGCTCCCAACGGAAAGCTTTGGTTGCCCGAAACCGGCGTGGAACAACTTGAGGCGGGGCACATTTCATGAACGAATTCAGGCAGGTGCCGGAACCACCCCGATTGCTCTGTGGACAGTTGGCGCATCAGCCCCAAAGGGTAGGCAGGGGCGGGTACACAAGGCTGTCGAGATAGCGCAGGCCGTCAGGACGGTCCTTGCTGAGCAGAAGTGGCCCGTCGAGATCGACGAAGCGCGCCTGTTGCGCAAGCAAGATGGCCGGTGCCATCGCGAGCGATGTGGCGACCATGCATCCGACCATGATTGTAAAATTCTGCCGTTGAGCTTCGGCCACCGTCGCTAGCGCCTCGGTTAATCCGCCCGTCTTGTCGAGCTTGATATTAACAGCGTCATATTTTCCGCCGAGCGCCGCAAACGAAGCGCGGTCGTGAACGCTCTCATCGGCGCAGACAGGTATCGGCCGGTTCATTTGCGCCAGCGCCTGGTCGTTCCCCTCGGGCAACGGTTGCTCGATCAAGGCAACGCCGGTTTTGGCGCAGGCCGCGAAATTGTCGGCGAGATTGCTCTCGTCCCAGCCTTCGTTTGCATCGACGATCAATATTGCATTCGGTGCAGCGACACGGACTGCGGCAATGCGCGCGGCATCCCCTTCGGCGCCAAGCTTGATCTTGAGCAAGGCGCGGCTGGCGGCTTTTTCCGCGGCTTTCGCCATAATGGACGGCTCGCCAAGGGAAATCGTATAGGCGGTGGTGAGTGCGTGCGGACTCGGAAGACCTGCGAGCTCGTGCACCGGTCGCTCGCTGCGCTTGGCTTCCAAATCCCAGAACGCGCAGTCGAGCGCATTGCGCGCGGCGCCTGGCGGCATCGTTGTTTGCAAGGAACGACGGTCGAGCCCAGCGGCAAGCTGAGGCCGCATGGCATTGATTTGCGTCATGACGCTCTCGAGGCTTTCGCCGTAGCGAGCATAAGGAACGCATTCGCCGCGGCCGCGAGCCGTGCCATCGCCCAATTCCGCAACAACGACTACGGCTTCGGTTTTGGTGCCACGGCTGATGCCAAAGGAACCTGCGATAGGCCAGCGCTCGGCGGCTAATGCGAGGGTTAAAGGCATTTTGAGGGTATAGTGTTTGTAGGCACCCGGACCATGACGGCAAAACCTCGACAGTTTCGTAGGCCAGGGTCAAGTAGGATGGTGATACGTTTAAAGCTTTCCACGATCAAAGGTACGCCGCATGAGTGACCTGCTGCTCCAGGGAACGGCTGATGGTGAGCGACTTAAGCTCGCCGGCGGTGGTGCATGGATAGCCGAAAATGCACGCGTGCTGGAGGCGCAGATCGATGCCGCGACCCAGCGCGGGGACGCCGTCAGGCGCGTTGAGATCGACATGGGCGCTGTCGATCAACTCGACACTTTCGGGGCCTGGCTGCTCGAGCGCCTGACGCGCAGCTTTTCCTCGCGCGGTTGCGACACAAAGGTGACCGGTCTCAGGGAAGACTATCGCGCGCTGATGGCCGAAGTGCGCAGCGTCAAGCCGGAGCAGGATTCATCGCGTCGGGGCGGCAATTCATTGGCCGATACAGTCGCTTCGGTTGGCGAGAGCGTCGCGTCGGTCGGCGCGTCATTCGTTGCCTTCGTGAACATGCTGGGCGCGCTGACGGTCGCCTTGCTGCGGGTGGCGGCGCGCCCGAGTACCTTCCGTTTCACATCGATGGTGCACCAGCTCGACAATGTCGGCTGGCGTGCGGTGCCGATCATCCTGCTCATCACCTTTCTGATCGGCTGCATCATCGCCCAACAGGGTATTTTCCATTTCCGTAAGTTCGGCGCCGACATCTATGTGGTGGATATGGTCGGCATCCTCGTGTTGCGCGAAATCGGTGTGCTGATCGTCACCATCATGGTGGCGGGCCGGTCGGGCAGTGCTTATACCGCCGAGCTCGGCTCGATGAAGATGCGCGAAGAAATCGATGCGCTTCGCACGATGGGCTTCGACCCGGTCGAAGTGCTCATCCTGCCGCGCATCGTTGCACTTATAATCGGCCTGCCGATCTTGACTTTCCTGGGTTCAATGGCGGCACTCTACGGCGGCGGCCTGGTGTGTTGGCTTTATGGCGGCATCGATCCTGACATTTACATTCAGCGGCTGAAGGAGGCGATCTCGCTCGATACCTTCAAGGTCGGCATGATCAAGGCGCCATTCATGGCGCTGGTCATCGGCGCTGTAGCCTGCGTTGAAGGTCTGGCGGTGAAGGGTTCATCCGAATCGCTCGGATTGCAAACCACTGCCTCGGTCGTGGAATCGATTTTCCTGGTCATTGTGCTCGACGGCTTATTTGCCATCTTCTTTGCCTCAATCGGGATGTGAGCGATGGCAAGCAGGAATGGCAAAGAGATCGTCATCGAAGTTCGCGACCTCGTGGTGGGCTTCGGCAACCACATTGTGCTCGATCATGTCGACCTCGACGTTTACCGCGGCGAGATCTTGGGCTTCGTCGGCGGCTCCGGTGCCGGCAAGTCGGTCCTCATGCGCACCGTTATTGGCCTGCTGCCAAAGCGGAGCGGAACAATCAAGGTATTCGGCGTCAATCTCGCGACTGCCTCGGATTCCGAGCGTCGCGCGATCGAGCGGCGCTGGGGCGTGCTGTTCCAGCAAGGCGCGCTCTTTTCATCGCTCACAGTACGGGAAAATCTTCAGTTTCCGATCCGCGAATACCTGGATCTGTCGCAGAAGCTGCTCGATGAACTAGCTGTCGCCAAGCTCGAGATGGTAGGGCTCGACGCAAGCGTGCTGCAAAAATTTCCTTCCGAACTGTCGGGCGGAATGACAAAACGGGTGGCGCTGGCGCGCGCACTCGCGCTCGACCCCGAAATCGTCTTCCTGGACGAACCAACCTCCGGTCTCGATCCGATCGGCGCCGGCGATTTCGACAGCCTGATTTCAACATTGCAGCGCACGTTGGGCCTGACCGTTTTCATGGTGACCCATGACCTCGACAGCCTGCATACGGTCTGTGACCGCATTGCGGTGTTGGCGGATCGTAAGGTGATTGCTGCAGGCACCATGGACACCATGCTGGCGTCCACGCATCCCTGGCTGAAAGCCTATTTTCACGGCAAGCGGTCGCGGGTGGGCCAGTCAGAAGCAAAAGGGGCCAGCGGCGAAATCGCGCCGGCAAGGCGCTAAAATCGATACGCGTTTAGTCGAACCGGCCGGCTGCGTGCGCCAGCATAGTATAGACCTTGCCGGTTTCCGAGGTGAGATAGGTTCTCGCTACGACCTGCCCCCGGTCGTCGCGGGAAACCTCGTCGAGCAGGCGTTCGAACTCGCTGATGTAACGGTCCACTGTCTGCTTGAATTCACGATCCGCACGATACTTCTTGCGGATGTCGTCGAATGCCTGCTGGCCCTGCAAAGTATAGAGTCGGCGTGTGAAGACGTTGCGTTCGCCGCGCTTGTAGCGGTCCCACAGGTCAGCTGCCGCATCGTGGTCAATCATGCGCGCAATGTCGACCGAGAGGGAATCTAGCGATTCGATTGTATGTCGGGGCGTCCTCTCCTCGTTTCCACGCGCGGGTGCGGGCTCGCGGACGCTTTCCCGTGCCGGCTCGCGCGGGGATTCCCGCTGTGGTTCGTCCTCTTCGCGTGAGGCGCGGTTGAGCAGGTCGGTGAGCCAGCCGCGGCCGGGAGCGACTGGCGGCGGGGTGGGTGACGGTGCTTCGGCGCGTCGTGCCGGCGGGGCAAGGTCGGCAGTTTCGGTGCGCTGCACAGGGCGCGGCGGACTATCGATGCGCGGCGGAAGCTCGTTGCGCGGAGGAGCCTCGTTGCGGCCGCCAACGACGGCAAGCGTCGGCTCTTCGCGTACGCGACGAACCGGTTCGACTGTATCAAGACTACGTCCATGGCGGGCGACAATGCGATTGAGTTCGGCCAATGCCTCGATCTGGTCCACGATGACCCGGCGCATCTGTGCGGCGCTTTCAGCCGTTTCCTGCGGCAGCTCGAATACACCTCGACGCAGCTCGCCGCGCGTGGCTTCGAGTTCGCGCTGCATCTCTGCGGCCATCTGCTTCATGCCTTGCACGGTTTCTGCGAAACGCTCATTGGCGCTGTGGAACAACGTCTGGGTTTCGCCGGCGGTCTGTTCGTAGACCGCACGCATCGTCTCGGCCGTTCGGTGGCGCTCTTCCTCGGCGTTCTCGCGCACGCGCTCATATTGCTCACTGATCGCGCGCGTACCCTCGGCGCTTGCTTCCGATACAAGGCGAGCAACTTCGCGCGCACGCGTAGAGGCGGCTTCGAGCGACTCGTCGAGTAGGCCAGAGAAACGGCTGAGCCGCTTTTCCAGATCCTCGGTGCGAATATCGAGGGTTGCAATCAGCGAATCGAGCTGCACACGGCGCTCATTGACGCTGTCCTCGGTACGCTGATTGCTCCGATCGATGACTTCAACGGTTTTGGCGAGATCGCGGCCATGGATATCGAACTGGCGAGCCAGCTGCCCGAGGCCGGTGACAACCTGCGTGGTGACATCGCGGAAATTAGAGATGTTTGTTTCCATGCGTCCGGTGGCCTCGCCGGTCGAGGCGACGACTTCGTTCATCGCAGTAACGAATTCCGATATGCGCAGCATCAGCGTATTTTCGAGTGCGCCCATATTCTCATGCGCGCCGCTGAGAACTTCCTGCAACATAATGTTGGCTTCGCGCAGCCGCTCGAACAAGGTGGTGCTGTCGGCGCGTAGCATGGTGTGCGTTTCCAACATCTCCTTGACAGTCGACGTCGCGGTCTCTTTCGACTGCGCGATCGCTTTCTGCGTGACGTCGTTGAGCTCATTCAACGTGCGGGTAACGGCACTGGTAGCTGCTTCGCCCGCGGTATTGATCATGCGCGAGATTTCGCCGCTGTTGTCCATCATCGTGCGCGTGAAGGCGAAGCCTCTTTCTTCGATCGCTTTGACCGCCTGATCGGTCGCGCTGGTCACGCCGCGCGTGAACTGCTCGCCCTTCTCTGTAATGGCAGCGAGGACGCCACCGCTCTTTTC
>DASWAK010000508.1:0-3636 GCA_036391175.1 Pseudolabrys sp. | reverse complement strand
TTCGCCTCGCCGAACGACAAGTTGATGGCGGAGATCGAGGCCATCCGTAAGCAGTACGATGAGTCGAAGAAGCTGCTCGAGCAGCGCTTCCTTGACAAGGTCGAGAAGTTGCAGCGTGGCGACGAACTTCCGCCCGGTGTGATGAAGATGGTCAAGGTCTTCGTCGCGGTGAAGCGCAAGATCCAGCCCGGCGATAAGATGGCCGGGCGCCACGGCAACAAAGGCGTGGTGTCGAAGATCGTGCCGGTCGAGGATATGCCGTTCCTCGAGGATGGCACGCAGGTCGACATCGTGCTCAATCCGCTCGGCGTGCCGAGCCGGATGAACGTCGGTCAGATTCTGGAAACCCATCTCGGCTGGGCTTGCGCCGGCCTGGGGCTCAAGATCGGACAGGCGGTCGACGCCTACAACCTCAAGCACGACGCGCGTCCGCTCAAGGACATGCTCAAGAAGGTCTATGGCGACGACGAGACCATCAAGTCGCTGAACGAAGACGGTCTGATCGAGCTCGGCGGCAATCTGCGCCACGGCGTGCCGATTGCAACGCCAGTGTTCGACGGCGCCAAGGAGGCCGACATCGAAAAGATGCTCGATCTTGCGGGCCTTGATCACTCTGGGCAGGTCAATGTGTTCGACGGCCGCACCGGCGAGGTGTTCGATCGCAAAGTGACGGTCGGTTACATCTACATGCTGAAGCTGCACCACCTGGTGGATGATAAGATCCACGCCCGTTCGATTGGCCCATATTCGTTGGTCACCCAGCAGCCACTCGGCGGCAAGGCGCAGTTCGGTGGCCAGCGCTTCGGCGAAATGGAGGTGTGGGCGCTTGAAGCCTATGGCGCCGCTTACACCTTGCAGGAAATGCTGACCGTCAAGTCGGATGACGTCGCCGGCCGCACCAAAGTGTACGAAGCAATCGTACGCGGCGACGATACATTCGAGGCGGGCATTCCGGAAAGCTTCAACGTGCTGGTCAAGGAGATGCGTTCGCTCGGCCTCAATGTCGATCTGCACAATTCCAAGCAGCAACGACAAGGCCCGGAGACGGCCGAGGCGGCAGAGTAGTCACACGTTTGCGGAGCGGCGAGGGCGCCGCTCCGTGGTTGAAAGTTCAACGACAGGTGGGGAAGCGGCGATTCCCCGGTCGAGGAGAAGACAATGAATCAAGAGATCATGAATCTTTTCAGCCCGCAGGTTCCGGCTCAGGTCTTCGACCAGATCCGGATATCGATCGCGAGCCCTGAGAAGATTCTGTCGTGGTCCTACGGCGAAATTAAAAAGCCGGAGACGATCAACTACCGGACTTTTAAGCCGGAACGTGACGGTCTGTTCTGCGCCCGTATTTTCGGGCCGATCAAGGATTACGAGTGCTTGTGCGGCAAGTACAAGCGCATGAAGTACAAGGGCATCATCTGCGAGAAGTGCTCGGTCGAGGTGACGCTCTCGCGCGTGCGGCGTGAGCGCATGGGCCATATCGAATTGGCGGCCCCGGTCGCACATATCTGGTTCCTGAAGTCGCTGCCAAGCCGCATCGGTCTCCTGCTCGACATGACGCTCAAGGATCTCGAGCGCGTCCTGTACTTCGAATATTACGTTGTGCTTGAGCCCGGCCTCACGCCGCTCAAGGACCGCCAGCTCCTGTCCGAGGACGAATACCTCAAGGCACAGGAGGAATTCGGCACCGATAGCTTCACCGCCACCATTGGCGCGGAAGCGATCCGGGAGATGCTCAAGGGCATCGACCTCGAGAAAATGCAAGCCGAACTGCGTGCCGAGCTCGCCGAGTCCGAGAGCGACATTAAGAAGAAGAAGATCGCCAAACGACTCAAACTTATCGAGGCCTTCATCGCCTCTGGCAACAAGCCGGAGTGGATGATTCTCACAGTGGTGCCTGTCATTCCGCCCGACTTGCGGCCACTGGTGCCGCTTGATGGCGGGCGCTTTGCCACGTCCGATCTGAACGATCTCTATCGCCGCGTCATCAACCGCAATAACCGCCTGAAGCGGCTGATTGAGCTACGCGCGCCGGACATCATCATCCGCAATGAAAAGCGCATGCTGCAAGAGGCAGTCGATGCGTTGTTCGACAACGGTCGCCGCGGCCGCGTGATCACTGGCGCCAACAAGCGCCCGCTGAAGTCGCTCGCCGACATGCTCAAGGGCAAGCAGGGCCGGTTCCGGCAGAACCTGCTTGGCAAGCGCGTCGACTATTCCGGCCGCTCGGTGATCGTGGTTGGCCCGGAGCTCAAGCTGCACCAGTGCGGCCTGCCGAAGAAGATGGCACTTGAACTGTTCAAGCCATTTATCTACTCGCGGCTCGACGCCAAAGGTCTCTCGACAACGGTGAAACAGGCAAAGAAGCTGGTCGAGAAGGAAAAGCCGGAAGTTTGGGACATCCTCGATGAGGTGATCCGCGAACATCCCGTGCTACTGAACCGCGCGCCGACCCTGCATCGCCTTGGCATCCAGGCCTTCGAGCCGGTGCTGATCGAAGGTAAAGCGATCCAATTGCATCCGCTGGTCTGTGCGGCCTTCAACGCCGACTTTGACGGCGACCAGATGGCCGTGCACGTGCCACTGTCGCTGGAAGCGCAGCTCGAAGCGCGCGTGCTCATGATGTCGACGAACAACATTCTGCATCCGGCCAACGGCCAGCCGATCATTGTGCCGTCGCAGGATATCGTGCTCGGGCTCTACTATCTTTCGTTGCTTAGCGAAGGCATGCCTGGCGAAGGCAAGGCTTTCGGCGACATGGCTGCAATCGACCATGCGCTGCATGAGAAAGTCATCAACCTGCACAGCAAGATCAAATACCGCTGGGAAGGCGTGGATGAAAAAGGCAAGCCGCTCAAGAAGTGGTACGACACGACACCTGGCCGCGTTGTACTTGGTAATGTACTGCCGAGGAGCGCGAAGATCCCGTTCGACATCGTCAACCGCTTGATGACCAAGCGTGAGATCTCGTCAATGATCGACACGGTCTATCGCCACTGCGGCCAGAAGGAGACTGTTATCTTTTGCGATCGCATCATGGCGCTCGGCTTCTATCACGCGTTCAAGGCCGGCATCTCATTCGGCAAGGACGACATGGTGGTGCCGGAGTCCAAGTGGAAGATCGTCGAGACCACGCGTGAGCTCGCGAAGGAGTTCGAGCAGCAATACAACGACGGTCTGATCACCCAGGGCGAGAAGTACAATAAGGTCGTCGACGCTTGGTCGAAATCCACCGATGCCATCGCCGAAGCGATGATGAAGGAGATTTCGTCCACCAAGAAGGACGACAAGGGTCGCGACATGCAGGTCAACTCGATCTACATGATGGCACATTCTGGCGCGCGCGGTTCGCCCGCGCAAATGCGCCAGCTTGCCGGCATGCGCGGCCTGATGGCGAAGCCCTCGGGCGAGATCATCGAGAGTCCGATCATCTCCAACTTCAAGGAAGGCCTGTCGGTGCTCGAGTACTTCAACTCGACCCACGGTGCCCGCAAGGGTCTTGCCGATACCGCGTTGAAGACGGCGAACTCGGGTTACCTGACGCGGCGCCTGGTCGATGTGGCGCAGGATTGCATCATTACGGAAGAAGATTGCGGTACGAAAAGCGGCATCAAGGTGCGCGCTATCATCGACGCGGGCACC
>DASWAK010000507.1:0-1565 GCA_036391175.1 Pseudolabrys sp. | reverse complement strand
CAAGGGCATGATACGAGCGTACTGGTATATGCGCAAACAGCCCGAAACGTTCGACCAATGCCTGCAGGTGGAGCGGCGGCTGCGCATGGAAAGTGACGATCCGGATGAACGCCGGCGGAAGCCGACCTGCTCCTCGCCTGCGAACGTCGAACATCTCCCTTTTCCTTACAACGGTGTGCCCACCAATCTGGAGGGCTACCTCCAGGAGGCCGTTGAAGTGGGAGTGCTTGACGAGCCCCCCGATATGGAAAAGCTGGGGCAGCTGAAGCTTGTTCAAGAAGGCTTCATAGAACTGGAAAGCCGGGAGGATCTCAAAGAGGACTTAAAGCGCATCAAGAGCCTTGTGGGGCGGCTTGGATATTAATTGATGCCAGCTCATTGTTAGACTCGAAACCCGAAAATCGAAACGGGACCAGATCAGCCGATAGCCAAAGCCGCCACGCCCAAAACCATCGCAACCGCTGCGCCCAGTCGCCGCGGCGCATCGCCTTCCGCGAGCAAGCGTGTGCCCATCGCCGTGCCGATGAGAATACTGATCTCGCGGGCCGGGGCGACGTAGCTGACGGGCGTAAAGCGCATCGCCGTTAGAATGAGAATGTAAGAAAGCGGAATTAGAATCGCGATGGCCACCGCTTCCCATTTATGCTCGCGCCATTCGTTGATGGCATGGTCGGAATATTTCAGCGCAAACGGCGTCAGCAGCAACGAGCGGCCCACATTGGCGCCCCAGTCCAAAACGATCGGCGCGATCGCAAAATAGCTCACCGCCTGCTTGTCCCACAATGTGTAGCCGGCAATGCATAATCCGGTGATCAATGCGTAGCCGACCGCCGGTTGACAGTTGCTCTGGCTGAGTTGCGTTAAATTCCCCGTCAGGACAATGACACCGCCAACAATCAGTAGCGCGCCAATGATAGCAATGATCGAAGGCTGCTCGCCGAGGAGCAAAATCGCCGCGATGCCGGAAAGTAGCGGTCCCGTGCCGCGCGCCAGCGGATAGACTAATGACAAATCACCAACGCGATATGCCTGGTTTAACAGCACGAAGTAAGCTGTGTGCAGCGCTGCGCTGCCGGCTATTATGCCGATCTGGACGACGCCGACTTGCAGTTCCCAGATCTCGATCATCGTAATCGTCACCGGCGCATAAAACGCCGCCGAAAGTAGAGCTACCAGCCAAGTAAACGTTGCATGGCCGCTTGCGTGCTTGTTGAGCAGATTCCAGGTGGCATGGATCACCGCCGCGGCTAGTATCAGAGTGAGGGCCCCAAGCGTCATGACAGCGCCACCGTGTCGAGCCGCTTACCTTCCGGCTCGAACAATGAGATCGCCGACCCTTGGTGACGATCTCCGGCGTAAACCGCCGCGGTGAATCAAACCGCGCATAGCGCCTTGGCTACTGAGGTTTTCTAGGTGCAAACACGGCTGGCACGGGCCTATGCCGGGCAAGACCGCTGCGCCAATTGTAAACTGTCTTTCGACCAGACGGGTAGTATCAACGCGTCAACGCCCGCCCACCCGCAAACTTCAGTAGAAATTTCTTTTGATGGCAACCGTGCATGATG
>DASWAK010000506.1:0-17067 GCA_036391175.1 Pseudolabrys sp. | reverse complement strand
GGCTGTTGCTGCTGCGATTGCCCTTGCCGGATGCGACCCCGACACCATTGCCCCTACCGGCCGCGCACAAGCTCCGGTTTCCGAAAAGACGCTCGCCGAGATGGCGGCGAAAAATATGGACAAGGAATCTCCGATCCTCGCCCGCATCTTCAAAGAAGAAGCGGAGATGGAGATCTGGAAGCAAAACCGCGATGGCCAATTCGTACTCTTGAAAACCTATCCGATTTGTCGCTGGTCGGGTGATCTAGGCCCCAAGAAGAAAGAAGGCGACCGTCAGGCGCCAGAGGGCTTCTATACCATCACGCCCGGGCAGATGAATCCGAACTCCAACTACTACCTCGCCTTCAACACCGGTTTTCCAAACGCCTATGACCGCGCGATGGGCTACACAGGCTCGGAGCTGATGGTGCATGGCGACTGCTCCTCGCGCGGTTGTTACGCGATGACCGACGAGCAGATCCAGGAAATCTATGCGCTCGCGCGCGAGTCGTTTTTCGGCGGGCAAAAGTCGTTCCAGCTGCAGGCCTATCCGTTCCGTATGACCGCATTGAACATGGCCAAGCACCGCAACAATCCGAACTTCGCATTCTGGAAGATGTTGAAAGAGGGCTATGACCATTTCAACGCAACGCACCAGGAGCCGAAGGTCGCGGTTTGCGAAAAGCGCTACGTCTTCGACGCGGCGGCACCTGACGACTCCGCCAAGCCGCTTTCGTTCAATCCAAAGGGTGCCTGCCCGACCTATCAGCTCGACAAGACGGTGGCGGACGCCGTGCTCGATCAACGGCGGCAAGAGCAGTACAAAATGGCGGAATACATCGCCAGCGGTGTATCGACCGCGCCGTCCCGCGCCGGTGTCGACGGCGGCATGAATCCTGTATTCCTGGCCAAGCTTTCGCCCCACAACGATTTCGACAACAGCGGCCGCTATCAAGTGGCCAGCAACACGGTCGCGCCGGGCGCGCTCCCGCGCGTATCTAACGCACCGGGCACGCTGCCGCGTACGGCCACTCCGCCAGCACCGAGCGCCGAGGCGCCGGTCACGCCCGAGCCTGCTATGACCAGCGAGCCAGTTGTCGTCGCAAGTGTGCCGATGCCGCGATCTGCACCACAGCCAAAGCAAGGCGAAGCGCCTGCTCCGCAGCCAACCACTATTGCCAGACTGTTTGGCAATCTGTTCGGTGGTTCGAAGGCGCAAGCTGCCGCCTCAACACCATCACCTGAAAAAGAACCAGCCGCCGGGCGTAGTGCCAATACCGATCTAGCAGCAAAGCCGAAGCAGGCCGCTCCGGTGCGCACCGTTTCCGCTACTGCTTCGGTGCACACTGCTTCCGTTCCGGTGCAAACCGCTCCCGCGCCGGCGCAATCCGCTTCCGCTCCAACTTGGCCGACGCCAAAGCCAAGCGACGC
Organism: Pseudolabrys sp.; assembly: GCA_036391175.1. GTDB lineage: Bacteria > Pseudomonadota > Alphaproteobacteria > Rhizobiales > Xanthobacteraceae > Pseudolabrys. Next base: position 15,657 of record DASWAK010000506.1, on the reverse strand, counting down.
CGCGCCAAAGGCCGCGGCCGAGACTGCGCGCGCGCCCGCGTGGCCCGCACCGTCGCAACCGACCAAAACCGAGCCGCCGCACGCACAAGAGCCAGAAATTCGTACTGCGTATTCCACGCCGCCGGCGAGCAACAACGGCTTGCTTGCGGGCGCACAGCCGGTGGTCCCGGCTGGCACGTTCAACGGCTTCCGGTAACTATTTTCAACACGTTACAACCGGACGAAACATGGACTGCTACGTCTATGTTCTCGGCACCCTCACGGGCAATCGCCATCTGACTTATGTCGGCTGGACCGACGACGTCGCGCGGCGCCTGGCACAACACAATAACGGCAAAGGCGCGCGTTCGACGCGTGGCCGCGTATGGGTACTGCTCTACTCGGAACGTTGCGCGAGCAAGCGTCACGCTATGAGCCGCGAGTGGCACCTCAAGCGCGATCGCGCATTCCGTAAAAACTTAGCGCGGGAAATGAAAAAATAAACGTAGGCGCAATGCCAGCGTTTTTTATGCGCAATCAACGCTGCTGTGCTTAGACGAATTTGCCGTGGCAATGTTTGAATTTCTTGCCAGAGCCGCAAGGACACGGCTCGTTGCGACCAACCTTGCCCCAGCTCGACGGGTCGTTTGAATCGCGTTCCGTCTGCGCACCATTGCCATTACCGACCAGCGCCGGCGCTAAGGCCGGCGCCATCTCATCCTCGCCTGTCGTTGGATCGACCTTGTGCGCTTCCATATATGGAAGTGCAGCGGCTTCCTCGGTCGGCGGCGACTGGACGACTTCTACGCGCATGAGTTGGGCGGTCACCGCCTCACGCAAATGCGCCACCATTGCCTCGAACAGCGAGAAGGCTTCTGCCTTGTACTCGTTGAGCGGGTCCCGCTGGCCGTACCCACGCAAGCCGATTACCTGGCGTAAGTGCTCGAGCATAACGAGGTGCTCGCGCCACAAATGATCGAGGGTCTGCAATAAAATGGACTTCTCGACATAACGCATGACATCGGGGCCCCATTTGGCCACCTTGCCTGCCATCCATTCATCGGCCCGTCGAGTGATGCGATCCCGCACTTCCTCGCCGGCAATACCTTCCTCTTTCGCCCAATCTTGGACCGGTAGCTCCAGCGTAAGCACCTCGCGCAGAGTGCGATCGAGGCCGGCAGTATCCCACTGCTCCGGATATGCATTCTCCGGAATATGCTTGGCAACCAATTCTTCGATCATCGAATGACGCATATCGGCGATTGTCTCGTCGACCGTTTCGTCGCGCATCAGCTCGAGCCGCTGCTCGAAAATCACCTTGCGTTGGTCATTCATCACGTTGTCGAACTTGAGCAGATTCTTGCGGATGTCGAAGTTCCGCGCCTCGACCTTCTGCTGCGCCTTCTCGAGCGCCTTGTTGATCCACGGGTGAACGATCGCCTCGTTCTCCTTCAAACCCAGCTTCTGCAACATGCCATCGAGCTTGTCGGAGCCGAAAATGCGCATGAGGTCGTCTTCAAGCGACAGGAAGAACTTGGAATGACCGGGATCCCCCTGGCGGCCAGAGCGGCCGCGCAACTGATTGTCGATGCGACGGCTCTCGTGCCGCTCGGTGCCGAGCACATAGAGACCACCGGCCCCAAGGGCCTTTTCCTTCAGCCGTGCAACCTGCTTGCGAATCTCATCGGCGCGCGGGCTTTTTTCACGCTCGCGTGGGTCTGCAATGTCGGTGATTTCCTGGCGGATGCGCATGTCGGCATTGCCGCCGAGCTGAATGTCAGTGCCGCGGCCCGCCATATTGGTCGCAATCGTTATTGCACCGGGCACGCCCGCCTGCGAGACGATGTACGCTTCCTGCTCGTGGTAGCGGGCGTTGAGGATGGCAAACACCTTGGTCTTGGTGGCGCCGTCATCGCCGGAATAGAGCGCGGCAAAGGCGTTGGGATCAGAGAAGTCGTGCTGCTCCCAGCCAGCTTGGCGCAGCATCTCGGCAAGCTGTTCGGACTTCTCGATCGACGTGGTCCCGACCAGCACTGGCTGGCCGCGCTTTTTGCAATCATCGATGAGCGTCAGGATAGCCCGGTATTTTTCCACCGCAGTGCGATAGACCTCGTCGTCGTCGTCGAGACGAACGAGCGGCATGTTGGTCGGAACCTCGAGCACTTCGAGGCCGTAAATATCCATAAACTCTTCGGCTTCCGTGAGAGCCGTGCCGGTCATGCCGGCAAGCTTTTCATACATGCGGAAATAGTTCTGGAAAGTGATCGAGGCAAGCGTCTGGTTCTCGGGCTGGATCGGTTGATGTTCTTTTGCCTCCAGCGCCTGATGCAGACCTTCCGAGTAGCGCCGGCCCGGCATCATGCGGCCGGTGAACTCGTCAATAATCACGACCTCGCCATTGCGCACGATGTAATCTTTGTCGCGCTGAAACAGCTTATGTGCTCGGAGCGCCTGATTAACGTGATGCACGACGGAAACGTTTTCCACGTCGTAGAGTGAGTCGCCCTTGAGCTGGCCGGCTGCGCGCAGCCGTTGCTCGAGCTTTTCCATGCCGACTTCGGTCAACGTCACCGTCCGCTGCTTTTCGTCAACGTCATAGTCGACCTTGTCGAGCTGCGGAATGTAGCTATCGATCGTGTTGTAGAATTCCGAGCGGTCGTCAAGTGGGCCAGAAATGATCAGCGGCGTGCGTGCTTCGTCGACAAGGATTGAGTCGACTTCGTCTACAATTGCATAGATGTGCCCGCGCTGGACCATATCCTCTAGCCGGTATTTCATATTGTCGCGCAGATAATCGAAGCCGAGTTCGTTATTGGTGCCGTAGGTAATGTCGCAATCATAAGCTTTCTTGCGCTGCTCATCATCGAGCCCGTGTACAATGACCCCGACCGAGAGCCCGAGGAAATTGTAGATCTGCCCCATCCACTCAGCGTCGCGCTTGGCCAAATAGTCGTTGACCGTGACCACGTGTACGCCGCGACCGGAGATCGCATTGAGGTAGACCGGGAGAGTCGCGACCAGCGTCTTGCCTTCGCCGGTCTTCATCTCTGAAATCTTGCCTTCGTGCAGGATCATGCCGCCGATCAGCTGAACGTCGAAATGACGTTGGCCGAGTGTACGCTTGGCGGCCTCGCGCACAGTAGCGAAGGCAGGAACCAGAAGGTCATCGAGAGAAACGCCTTCTGCGACTTGCTTCTTGAATTCGGCGGTGCGCGCCTTTAGTGCGTCGTCGGAGAGTGCTTCCAGTTCCTTCTCGAGCGCATTGATCTCGTTAACCCGGGGCTGATAGCTGCGGATGCGCCGCTCATTGGCGGATCCAAATAGCTTGCGGGCAACGGCGCCGATCATACGGGAGTTCCTGACGTAGGCCGGGCGCTTATATCATGCCGCCACGGCCGGATTTGCTTCCGGCGCTCCGGAATGCGGCACTTTTCGGGCAAATTCAACGCGAATGCGCCAGCAAAGAGCGAACAGCCAATGCCGAGCGAGAGATATGAGGGGGTCGGATTGTTGTCAATTGGCGGCTTGCCACGGCCTTAGTGGCCAACGGTCACGCGGACGTTAAGGCTTATGCGCTGTCCGGCCATTGCAATGCCACGGTTGTTAGGCGAATAGTCCGCGCACCGCCTGTGCGAACCGGCGGCCCCTTCCATCCAAGGACAACGCCATGACGATTTCTGTTTCCGCCGGCTATCCGGTCCGACCGCGCCCGGCCGGTTTCATTGCCTCTATCTTGGCGCTGCTCATCCTTTCGAATGGGCCCCTCCAAGCCCAAGACAAGGACCCGCTCGTGGCCAAAGTCAACGGCGTCGAAGTCCACCAGAGCGATCTCGCCGTCGCTGAGGATGAGGCCGGCCAGATTCCTCAAATGTCACCTGAAGCCAAGCAGGACTATCTGGTGCAGTTTGTGGCCGACATGATCCTCGTGTCGAAGGCTGCGCAGGATAAGAAGTTCGGCGACTCGGCTGACTTCAAACGCAAGCTCGAATTCGCCCGCAAGAAGCTGCTCATGGAAGGACTGCTGCAATCGGTCGGAAAGGAATCGCTCACCGACGAGGCGATGCACAAAGTCTATGACGAGGCTGTCAAGCAGATCAGCGACGAGAAGGAAGTAAATGCCCGCCACATCCTGTTCCGCGCGCCTGCTGGCGATGAGAAAGCCGGCAAGGAAGCGGAGGATAAGGCCAAGGCGGTAATTGTCCGACTGAAGAAGGGTGAGGACTTCGCCAAGGTAGCAACGGAATTGACCGAGGATCCATCCGGAAAAGCTAATGGCGGCGATCTCGGCTATTTCACAAAGGAGCAAATGGTACCGGAATTCTCCGACGCCGCCTTCAAATTGGAAAAGGGACAGATTTCGGAGCCGGTAAAGAGCCAATTTGGCTGGCATGTCATCAAGGTCGAAGACAAGCGCACGAAACAGGCGCCGAAATTCGAAGAGGTAAAGCCGCAGATCGAGAATTATGTGGTGCGCAAGGCGCAAGCCGATCTGGTCACCAAACTGCGCGCTGAAGCCAAAATCGAGCGCATGGACAAGCCGGCAAAGACCGACGACAAGCCCGCTGCGCCAGCGAAAAAATAAAACCTGCCTCTATAGTCCATAGCGATTGTCAATGGCCGGCCTTGTGCCGGCCATTGACGTCTTCTAAGTGTCGGTGCCGAAAGATTAGGATCCCTCGCTTCCGCGCCGTCACCCGAGGTGCGAGCGAAGCGAGCCTCGAAGGGCGATGGCGCGGCCGTCACCCGCCGAGGCGCGCGGTACGCGCGGGGTACCTCAGAATGACGGTGGAAGGCCTGCGCTCATGAGTTCTTCAGTTTCCCCCCTCGCTCCGCTTCATGTGCCGGACTTGCCGGCGATTGTCGGTGTGCAGCTTGCGACCGCCGCCGCTGGCATCCGCTATGCCGGGCGCACTGACGTTCTACTAGCGTTGTTTGAACCCAACACGACAGCCGCCGGTGTGTTCACGCGTTCGAAGTGCCCGTCGGCGCCGGTCGAATGGTGCCGGGCGCATCTGAAAACGGGCAAGACACGCGCGCTGGTCGTGAATTCCGGCAATGCCAATGCCTTCACCGGCAAGAGTGGACGAGAGGCTTGCAGACTCACCGCGCAGATTGCCGCACGCGCCATTGGCTGCAGGCCTGGGGATGTGTTCCTCGCCTCAACGGGCGTGATCGGCGAGCCGCTGAAAGCGCAAGTCTTCGACGCTGTAATGGAAGGATTGGTGGCACGTGCGCAGGCGGGCGATTTCCTCGCTGCGGCACGCGCGATCATGACCACCGATACATTCCCAAAAGTTGCAACTGCAGCGGCGAAAATCGGCAAGACCAAGGTCACGATCAACGGCATAGCCAAAGGTGCAGGCATGATCGCGCCGGATATGGCGACCATGCTCTCCTTCATCTTCACTGACGCAGCAATTCCTGCGGCCGCGCTGCAAACACTATTGAAGGACGGTGTCACTGACACCTTCAATGCTGTGACAATCGATGGCGACACTTCCACGTCCGACACGCTGATGATGTTCGCTACGGGCAAGGCGGCGGGCGTCCCGCGCATCGGGCGCGCTACCGACCCGCGCCTGAAAGACTTCAAGAAAGCGCTGCACGCTGTGCTGGCCGATCTATCCGAACAGGTCGCGCGCGACGGCGAAGGCGCACGCAAGTTAGTCGAAATCGTCGTCGAAGGCGCAGTATCGAAGGCTTCGGCGCGCCGAATCGCGATGTCGATTGCCAATTCGCCGCTTGTTAAAACGGCGATAGCCGGCGAAGACGCCAATTGGGGTCGCGTTGTGATGGCGGTTGGCAAGGCTGGCGAACCAGCCGACCGAGACAGGCTTTCGATCTGGTTCGGCGGGATTCGCGTCGCGCACAAAGGCGCGCGCGACCCCAAATATGACGAGGCGAATGTGAGTGCGGCAATGAAAAGGCCGGAGATCAGTCTGAAAGTAGCGCTCGGACTGGGTAAGGGTCGCGATCGCGTGCTCACTTGCGATCTGACCAAAGAATACGTCGCCATCAATGGCGATTACCGGTCTTAGGATTTTTGAGGCTGAAGGGCCGTGGCTAGCAAAATCGTTCTCGTTGCCGCCTGCGCCCTCGTTGACGCCGACGGCCGCGTGCTGATCGCGCAGCGGCCGGAAGGCAAGCCCATGGCCGGATTGTGGGAGTTTCCTGGTGGCAAGGTCGAGAATGGTGAGCGGCCTGAGGAAACACTCATACGCGAACTCAGGGAGGAACTGGGGATAACCGTGAGCGAGGCGTGTCTCGCACCCCTCGCCTTCGCTAGCCACAGTTATCCGGATTTTCATCTCCTGATGCCGCTTTACGTCTGCAGACGCTGGGACGGAACGGTCATTGCCACGGAAGGTCAGAGATTTGTTTGGGAAAGACCGAACCGGCTGCGCGACTATGACATGCCCCCGGCGGACATACCGCTGATTGCACACCTGATGGCACTGCTCTAGCTGCAACGCTCCGGTTTTTCTCCCGTCGATATTTCCCTGGTGCCGAGGGCGTCAGCCAGTCGCTGCGCAGCTGAGCCAGGCTTGAGCGGCTTTTGCTGGCTTGCGTGCGGTGTCCAGCCGGACAACCAGATGATCTCAAAACTGGCACGCATACGGCCATCCGCATCGGCAAAGCGCTCGGCGTAAATTGCCGCCGTGCGTTCCAGCGTCGCGCGCCTGAGCGGTTTGCGCCGTCGCTCGTGCAGCACATTTGTCGCACCCATGCGCCGCAAATCATGCATTAAGGCAATTGCGGAATCATAGCGCACGACCACCCGCTCACTATCGATGACCGGCAACGCGAACCCGGCGCGCTGTAAAAGAGCACCGAGTTCGCGCACGTCAGCAAATGGCGCAACATGCGGCGAAACACCACCCTCGAGCTCACTCTCAGCAGCAGCAATCGCCGAGCGCAGTTCCACCAGGCTCTCGCCCCCGATGAGAGACGCTAGAAACAGGCCATCTGGCTTTAGCGCGCGGCGAATTTGAATCAGCGCCCCGGGCAAATCGTTGACAAATTGCAATGCCAGCGCCGAGGTCACCAGGTCGAGCGAACTATCGGCGAACGGCAGCGCTTCCTCATCGGCGGCGACGCGCAGATATGAATTGTCCAGCTCTATTGCACTGAATTCTGCAGCGACGATCGTCGTGACTTTCCCACTCGCAGCAAGCAGTCGCCGTACCACATCGGTTGGCGTGCCAAGATCGACGGCGATATCGAACCGGCGCAGCACAGCGGAGAGCCGCTCGCCCAATTCGCCGGCAACACGGTCGAGTAGGAAGGTCGCGGGCATAATAGCGCGCGCGCGTTTTTGGCGCGCACGGAGCAGGAGACGATCGAAGATCTTGGGGCCTAACGACATTGCTTTTCCTATGCGCCCATGCGCAACTTTGTCACGCCCATTCGTTATTGTGCTATCGTTGCAGCATGAACGAGCTTGCTTCGGCAAGGCCGGATGACACGCAATCACCCATCACACGCACGATGAGCAAGGCGCCTTCCGGGTACCGGTTCGAGCACAAGGTCGATATTGCTGGCCGGCGCCTGATCCAGTGGACGATGTGCTGACCTCGGGCGCCACAATCGGCGTCTGCGCCCGGGCGTTGTGAGCCGGTACTGTGCTGGTATTCGCGCGGGTTGTGGCGCCGGCGCGCACTCCCATATAAAAAGGTGCCCACAAGCGCAGAACGCTATGCCACCCGTCGAAATCTATACGACCCGCTATTGTCCCTTTTGCTACGCGGCCAAGGCTTTGCTGAAGCGGAAAGGCGTGAACTACAGTGAGATCGACGTCGGCCGCGACTGGGAGCGCCGCGAGGAAATGATCCAACGCGCAAATGGACGCATAACGGTGCCGCAGATTTTCATTGGAACAGTGCATGTTGGCGGTAACGATGAGTTATACGCGCTCGAGCGCACCGGCAAACTTGATCCATTGCTGGCAGGCGACGAGGCATCCGCATGAGTACTGGCACCTTTAAAGCGGCTATGATCCAGATGCGCTCGGGACTCAAGCCCGGCACCAATATCGACGACGCCGTACGCATGATCGGCGAGGCGAAATCAGCCGGCGCCGAGTATGTGCTTACTCCCGAGATGACAAATATTCTGGTCGCCAAGCGAGAGCAGCTTTTCGCTGCGGTCGTCGAGGAAGAGGCCGACGCCTCGCTTGCAACCTTGCGCGAGCTTGCGCGCAAGCTTGGCGTTTATATTCATATCGGCTCGCTGGCGATCAAAATTTCGCCCGATAGGGCAGTCAACCGCTCTTTCCTCGTCAGCCCAAAAGGCGACATTGCCGCTCGCTACGACAAGATCCATATGTTCGACGTCGATCTTACGGGCGGCGAAAGTTATCGCGAGTCACGTAATTACCGCCCCGGTGAGCTCGCAGTGCTGGCTGATCTGCCGTGGGGGCGGCTAGGACTGACCGTTTGCTACGACCTGCGTTTCCCCGCGCTCTATCGCGCACTGGCAGAAGCCGGCGCAACTATGCTGGCTATTCCCTCTGCATTCACCAAGCAAACCGGTGAAGCGCATTGGCACGTGCTTATCCGCACCCGCGCAATCGAGAATGGTTGCTTTGTGTTCGCCGCCGCGCAGGGCGGTAAGCATGAGAACGGTCGCGAGACGTACGGTCATTCACTGATCGTTGACCCTTGGGGGCGCATCCTTGCGGAAGGCGGCATTGAGCCGGGAGTAGTGATGGCCGAGATCGATCCCGCGGAAGTAGCCAATGCGCGAGCGCGCATTCCGTCGCTGCAGCACGGCCGGCGCTTCGAGATAATCGAGCCGATGGCGGAGCCGGCTCACCTACACGTCGTACGGGGCGCTGAATGATTCGCTACGCGCTCATCTGCGAGCAGGGCCATAACTTTGAAAGCTGGTTCCAGGATTCCGCCGCCTACGACAAGCAGGCCAAGCGCGGCTTGGTGACTTGCCCGCAATGCGGCTCGGCCAAGGTCGAGAAAGCGATCATGGCGCCACGGCTAGTCGCGACTGCCAAGAAACGTCACGCACCTGTCGAAGCGCCGGCGTCAGTGGCCGAAGCGCCTGCTACACCGGAAGCGCCTGCGCCAGTGGCAATGATCTCGCCGCAGGAGCAGGAATTCCGCACTAAGCTCAAAGAATTGCGCGACCACCTCACTAAGAACGCTGACAATGTCGGCGCGAAATTCCCCGAGGAAGCCCGCAAAATGCATTACGGCGAGATCGAGCATCGCTCGATCTATGGCGTCGCCTCGCCGGAGGAAGCGAAAGAGCTGTCCGAGGAAGGCATCGAATTCCACCCGCTGCCTACGTTGCCGGACGAGCGGAACTAGTACGCCCACACCAATAACGCGACGCCGACCACGACCATCACGATGCCAATGCTCTCACGCGTCGTGGTCGGCTGCTTGAACACGAAGTGTGTCACTCCTTGCGCGAACAGCACCTCGACGAGCGCCAGTGTGCGCACGTTGGCTGCACTTGTGATGGCAAAGGCGAGGAACCAGAATTCCGAGGCGAAGGCACCCATGAACCCTGCAAATAGCGATGGCCGCCAGGCGCGCGAGATAGCGCGCAGAACCTTTGGGTCTCGCAGCGCGAGATACAGTGATAACACCGCCGCTTGAATGACCAATCCCACTGTCACGGTAAATGTCGCCGCCACAACAAAGTCGCGCAGATGCAGTGACAGGATGGCGCCGCGATAGCCGATCGCGGAAAGGCCAAATAGCGCGCCAGAGAACAGACCAACAATGGTCGAACGCGTGCTGCTGGCCTCGTCGGCACCAGCCTTGAGAGAGATGACGATCACGCCGGCTGTAGCAAGCAGAATGGCGGCGGCTGAAAGCGGCGTGACCTTGTCGCCGAGAAAAATTAACCCGAACAGCGCCACATGCACCGGCTCGGTCTTGATGTAGGCGTAGGCCACCACAAACGAGCGCTGGCCCATCACAGAAAGCATGGTTGCGGTAGCCGCGATCTGAGTGAAGGCGCCAACAAACACCCAAGGCCAGAACATGACGGACGGCTTCGGCAACGCCGCGCCGGTCGCGGTCACTACGCCCGCAAGGAAAAGCAGCGCGAAAGGAAAGCCGAACAGAAAGCGCACATGCGTAGCGCCGACCGTGCCGAGGGTCGCCGTCAGCTCGCGCTGCATGGCATTGCGCGCGGTCTGCGCCGCCGCGGCGATCAGCGTAAAGACGGCCCAGAGCATGAGATGATGTTAGATTAATGGTGAATTTCTGACTCGATCCGTCATCCTGAGGTGGCGCGGAGCCCATCGAAGGATGACGGGCCCCGCTCGTCACACTTCGAGGCTCGGCGCTACGCGCCTGATCCGTCCGGGTGCCGAGGAAAGGTTACGCAGCATTGGCCTGAATCTCGGCCGCTTCGGGGAATTCGGTCACCGCCCCCTTCTCATTGTCGATCAGCAGAAACAAATCGAAATAGCGGATGGTTGGCGCGCCGCCGGTGCGCTTGATCACCGATTGCCGCCATTCTTCGTTGTGCGCTTTTTGTGCTGCGTCGACCGACGGCCAGATGTAAACGCCAGCGCCGGTCTTGCCATTAAGCTCGAGCAGGAAATGCTTGCGCAACAATTCCTTGTTGGCGCGCCATTTCGGAATCACGTTGCGCGCTTCTTCGGCGACCTGTTGACGGGTCCAGCCCTTCGGCGAGTTGAATTCAACTAGTTCGAGGATCATGCAGCCTCTCCTTTGTGCGTTGGGCGTTGTGCGACCAACATATAATTGACGTCCATGTCGGATGATAACTGCCAACGGTCGGCGAATGGATTGTAGATCACGCCACGCTCTCCGGTGACCTGCAGGCCGTTGTCCTCGATCGCAGCCTCCAGCTCCTTAGGCGTGACGAATTTATCCCATTGATGCGTGCCGCGCGGAACCCAGCGCAGCACATATTCAGCGCCGACAATGGCAAGAGCGAAGCTCTTCAGCGTGCGGTTCAGCGTGGCGGCCATCATTAGCCCGCCGGGTTTTACCATCGCAGCACAAGTCGCAACGAACGCGTTCACATCGGTGACATGCTCGACCACCTCCATGGCCAGCACGATGTCAAAGCGCTCCTTCGCAGCGGCTAGGTCCTCGGCAGTGGTGGTGCGGTAGTCGACAACAACGCGCGCCTCTCCTGCATGTACCTGCGCAGCGGCGATATTGTCCTCCGACGGATCGGCGCCAACCATCTCGGCACCCAATCGCGCCAAAGGTTCCGACAGGATGCTGCCGCCGCAGCCGATATCCAGCATGCGCAGCCCCTTCAGGCAGTCGAGCTTTTTGGGGTCGCGGTTAAAGCGCGCCGTTGCCTGATCGCGGATGTAGCCAAGCCTTACCGGATTGAACTTGTGCAGGGCCGCCATGGGCCCGCGTGGATTCCACCAATCGGCGGCGTGGCGCGAAAAACGCTCGACCTCAGCCGCATCAACGCTAGATACGCGGGCTTTTCGAGTAACCATTCAGACCGTCTCACCAAAATGTCGCCGGCTGTTGTTGCAGGGCAGCGACCCCGCCGGTATGTATACGCGCCTTTTCGGGCCGGCGCTCGGGGCTATAACGCTTTGTGTCGGCTGCTTGTTAGCGCCTTTTGGCGCATCCGGGAATGTCATGGCTCGGCTGGTAATGAAATTCGGCGGGACGTCGGTCGCCGATCTCGACCGCATCCGCAACGTGGCGCGCCACGTCAAGCGCGAGGTCGACGCCGGCTATGACGTGGCCGTCGTGGTCTCCGCCATGGCTGGTGTGACCAACCAGTTGATTGAATGGTGTCGGCAGGCCGCCATGCTGCATGATGCCCGCGAATACGATGCAGTTGTCGCCACCGGCGAGCAGGTTACCGCGGGCTTGCTCGCTATCGTGCTCGAAGGTATGGGCGTCAACGCGCGGTCATGGCAGGGCTGGCAGTTGCCGATCCTGACCGACAACGCGCATGCCTCCGCACGAATCCTGGAAGTGAACGGCGCCGAACTGATCAAGCGATTCAAGGAACACAGCCAGGTCGCGGTCATCGCCGGCTTCCAGGGCATGCATAAGGAAACCGGCCGCATCACCACGCTTGGCCGGGGCGGCTCCGACACATCGGCGGTTGCAATCGCCGCCGCTATCGGCGCCGAGCGCTGTGACATCTACACCGACGTGGACGGAGTCTATACCACCGACCCGCGCGTGGCGCCGAAGGCGCATCGCATGGACAAGATCGCCTACGAAGAAATGCTTGAGCTTGCCTCACTCGGCGCCAAGGTCATGCAGGTTCGCTCGGTTGAGCTCGGCATGGTGCACAATGTGCGCATCTTCGTGCGTTCGAGCTTCGATAAACCGGAGGACATCGATCCCTCCAAGCCACCGTCCGGCACACTCATTTGCGACGAAGGAGACATCGTGGAACAGCAAGTCGTCACCGGCATCGCCTTTTCTAAGGACGAGGCGCAGATCTCAATTCGCCGTGTGCAGGACAAGCCTGGGGTCGCCGCCGCGATCTTCGGGCCACTCGCCGACAGCAATATTAACGTAGACATGATCGTGCAGAACGTGTCCGCCGACGGTGCGACCACCGACCTCACCTTTACGGTGCCCTCGGCCGATTACGAGCGTGCCCGCGTCACCCTCGACAAGGCCAAGGGTGCCATTGGTTTTGAGCGACTGGACGGGGCAACCGACGTCGCCAAGGTCTCGGTCATCGGCATCGGCATGCGCAGCCACGCCGGCGTCGCTGCACAGGCGTTCAAGGCGCTGTCGGAGCAAAAGATCAATATCCTCGCCATCACGACCTCCGAGATTAAGTTCTCGGTGCTGATCAAAGCCGCCCAAACCGACGTGGCGGTGCGCACCCTCCATACGCTGTACGGGCTGGATAAGGCATAGAACGCACGGGGTCCGCGCCTGAGAACGCGCTTTGGCTTGCCCCTTGCATGGGCCATTGGCTATAGGCTGACGCGTAAGCGACCGTCGATATGCGGGACCCGGCAGTCGCTATTCGTACATGATTTGGCCGTAGACGAGGCTGCGGCCCCAAGCCGTGGCTAGAGGACCTCAATAATGCGTGGTGCGCTCGGCGGTCCACGCGTGTTGTTGCGCCGGCTTCGCGAGGTTATGGCGGAGCCGGTCAGCGCGCAGGATCGCCTCGACAAGGTGGTGGTGTTGATCGCCGCCAACATGGTGGCAGAAGTGTGCTCTGTCTACGTCCTGCGCGTAGACGGAACGCTTGAGCTATACGCCACTGAGGGCCTCAAACGCGAAGCCGTCCACCAGACCGTGCTCAAAGCCGATGAAGGTCTCGTCGGCCTCGTTGCAAGTGAAGCCAACCCAATGAACCTTTCGGATGCGCAAGCGCATCCGGCCTTCTCCTACCGCCCGGAAACCGGCGAAGAAATCTATCATTCGTTCCTGGGCGTGCCGATCCTTCGCGCGGGCAACACGCTCGGCGTGTTAGTGGTACAGAACCGCGCGCGCCGCACCTACACAGAGGAGGAAGAAGAGGCGCTGCAGACCACGGCGATGGTACTCGCCGAAATGATTGCGTCTGGCGAGCTGTCCTCGCTCGCCCGACCCGGTGCAGAACCAGCGGCGCGCCACGCGATGCATCTCACCGGCAGTTCGCTGTCCGACGGCATTGCCCTCGGCCACGTCGTGCTGCACGAGCCGCGCGTAGTCATTACCAACGTCATCGCCGACGACGTGCCTCACGAACTCAAGCGGCTCGATGCTGCTATCGCCACCTTACGCGAAGATCTGGATCGGCTGGTCGAGCACCGCGATGTCGCCGACGGTGGCGAGCATCGTGACGTGCTCGAAGCCTATCGCATGTTTTCTTACGACCAGGGCTGGCTGCACAAAATTCGCGAAGCGGTAGTGACCGGCCTCACCGCGGAAGCCGGTGTCGAACGTGTGCAGTCCGACACCCGCGCGCGCATGCTGCGTGCTTCCGATCACTATTTGCGCGACCGTCTGCATGACCTGGACGATCTCGCCAATCGGTTGATGCGGGTATTGATGGGTCAGGGCCACGCACCGACCAAGGAGCAAATGCCGGAAAACGCGATCGTCGTGGCGCGCTCCATGGGGCCGGCGGCACTGCTCGACTACGACCGCAAAAGATTGCGTGGGCTGGTGCTGGAGGAAGGCGGGCCGACCTCGCACGTGTCCATCGTCGCGCGCGCTCTTGGCATTCCGACGGTGGGCGAGATCGAAAATGCCACCGGCCTGGTTGAGCCGGGGGACGCCATCATCGTCGACGGTTCGACGGGCCACATTCACATGCGTCCGCCGCAGGACATCCAGGCTTCCTATGGCGAGCGGGTAAAATTGCGCGCCCGCCGGCAAGCGCAATATCGGGCGTTGCGCGAGCGGCCTTGCATCACCAAGGATGGCCAGAAAATCGCGCTGATGATCAATGCCGGCCTCACCATCGATCTTCCGCATATCGAGGATACTGGCGCAGCCGGGATCGGCCTGTTCCGCACCGAATTGCAGTTCATGGTGGCGGACACGCTGCCTCGCACTGGCGAGCAACTCGCGCTCTACCGCGCGGTGCTCGATGCCGCGGGAAAAAAACCGGTGACTTTTCGCACCCTCGACATTGGCGGCGACAAGGTGCTGCCGTACTTGCGGAATATTGAAGAAGAAAATCCTGCCCTGGGTTGGCGGGCGATTAGGCTCGGCCTCGATCGGCCAGGCCTGTTGCGCAGCCAGGTGCGCGCACTGCTGCGCGCGGCGGGTGGGCGCGGTCTCAAATTGATGTTTCCGATGATTGCCGTGGTGGAAGAATTCGACAAAGCCAAGTCGCTCGTCGAGGTCGAATTGACGCATTTGCGAAGGCACGGCCACGAATTGCCCGAACGGGTCGAGATCGGCACGATGGTGGAGGTCCCGTCCCTTCTGTTCCAACTGGACGAATTGCTGGAGCGTGTGGATTTCCTGTCGGTCGGCTCCAACGACCTGATGCAATTTTTGTATGCCGCCGATCGCGGTAATCCGCGCGTGTCGGAACGGTTTGACCCTCTGTCGGCACCGGTCCTGCGCGCGCTCAAGGACATCACCGACAAGGCGAAAAAATATGGCAAGCCGGTGACATTGTGTGGCGAGCTCGCTTCGCAACCGATCGGCGCGTTGGCGCTCGCCATTCTCGGCTATCGGACGCTGTCGCTCTCACCCTCCGCAGTTGGACCGGTAAAGGCGCTGCTGCTCGATCTCGATTGCCGCAAAGGCGAGGCCATGCTCCTGCACTACCTTGAGCAGCCGGTCGGCAGTGTCTCCATACGCCAAAAGCTCGAAGGCTTTGCGGCGGCCGAAGGGCTGCAGCTTTGATCACACTGCCGCAACAGAAATTGGACGCCCTGCTCGCCCGCCATGCGCTGGTCGAAAGCGAGCTTGCCAGCGGTCTGAGTCCCGACGCCTATGTCAGGCTGTCGCGCGAATTCGCGGAACTTGGTCCGGCCGTCGACGCAATTAAAGCCTATCGCAGCGCTGATAAAGAGATCGCCGAACTTTCGGCGCTCGTCGATGATTCCTCGACTGACGCAGAAATGCGCAAACTCGCGGACGCCGAGCGACAAGAATTGCGAGAGCGCCGGGAAAAATTGGCAGAACAGATCCGGCTGGCTCTGCTGCCGAAGGACGCGATGGACAATCACAACGCGATCCTGGAAATCCGCGCCGGTACTGGCGGCGACGAAGCCGC